>NZ_JBLTJC010000001.1:0-124546 GCF_048158785.1 Streptomyces colwelliae
CCTCCCGTTCTCCAACTCCGCGGTCCCCGCCCCTTCCTCCAGCACATCCAGCGCGACCAGCACCCGCAACCCCAGCGAACCCGGCAGATACTCCGTGAGTTCCTCGCGCGGGACGAGCCGCCACGACAACAGCTCCTCCTCCTGGAGCCGGATCGACTTGAGGTCGTTCGCCGTGAGGACTCCGCCGTCGTACAGGTAGGCCACCAACGGCGGGTAGTCCGGGCCGTGGTAGACCCAGTCGACGGCGAGCAGGGGGCCGAGTTCGACGTCGAGGCCGATCTCCTCCAAGGTCTCGCGGCGCGCGCCCTGGCGGGGTGTCTCGCCGTCGTCGGACTCGATCGTGCCGCCCGGAAGGGCCCAGCCCTCACGGTAGTTGGGCTCGACGAGGAGGACGTTTCCCCCGGTGTCGCGGAAGAGGGCGGCGGCACCGGCGAGGATGCGGGGGAGACCCGCGAGGTACGTGGCGAAGTCTGTCGTGGTGGTCATTGGGGAAGGGTAACCAGCCCGCGCAGCCGCCTCTCCGACTCGCTGCCCGGCTCGGGGAAGTGACAGATCAGGCTCAGCCAGGGCGCCTCCTGCACCGCGAGCCGTACGAACGACACCTCGATGTCACCCGCATCGGGGTGCCGGTAACGGCGCACGGACGAGCGGAACTCCACCACATCGTGTGCCTCCCACAGCCGCGCGAAGTGCGGGCTGGTGGTGACGAGTTCGTCGATCAGCTCCGCGAACCGCGGGTTGTCCAGTTCGTACGCCGCCTGCTGCCGCAGCAGGCCCGCCATCCACTCCGTCTCCGCCTCCCACTCGGGCATCAGGGCACGGACGCCCGGTTCCCTGAACAGCAGCCAGGCGCTGTTGAGTTCTAGGCGCGGCCGGTCGAGGAGGGTGGGGCCGAGGATCGCTTCCTGGGCCCGGTTCCAGGCCAGGACGTCGAAGCAGCGGTCGATGACGAAGGCGGGGTTCGGCATCAGCGTGTCCAGGAACGCCCGTACCGCGTCCGGGACTTGGAGGGACCGCTCGGCCGGTTCGGGGGCAGGCCGGCCCGCCAGCCGGAACAGGTGCGCCCGTTCCACGTCGTCCAATTGCAGCGCGCGGGTCAGGGCCAGCAGGATCTGCGGGGAGACGTTGATGTCGCGGCCCTGTTCCAGCCAGGTGTACCAGGTGAGGCTCACACCGGAGAGCAGCGAGACCTCCTCGCGGCGCAGGCCCGGGGTGCGGCGGCGGCCACCCGGTGGCAGCCCCGTCTCCGCCGGGTCGGCGCGCTCGCGGCGGGACCGCAGGAAGGCGGCGAGGGCCTTGCGGCCGTGATCCTTGGCCCCTGGTGGTTCCTTGGCTTCCGGTGGTTCTTCGGCTTCTGGTGGTGGTGTCGGCGGCACCAGTAAATTCTGCACTCTTCAACCGGGCCGCCACCCGGCGCAGGGTGGGAGGGACACCGGACCCGCAGGTCCGAAGCGATCCCAACTCCCAGCCGAAAGGCGGCCCTTGTGGCTGAGCTGTCCCTGTCCACTCCCCGCACCGTCCTGGTCACCGGCGCCACCGGCGGCGTGGGTTCCGCCGTCGCCCGCCGCCTGCACGCCGACGGCTGGACCGTGTACGCCGCCCACCGCCGCCCCGCGGACGCGGAAGCGCTCCGGGACGCCGGCTTCACCCCCGTACTCCTCGAACTGACCGACGAGGACTCCGTCACCGCGGCGGCGGAACAGGTCGGCCCGCGTCTGGACGGGCTCGTGAACAGCGCCGCGATCATGGGCCAGGGCCCCGTCGAACTGACCCCCACCGAGGCGTGGCGCCGCCAGTTCGAGATCAACGTGATCGGTCAGGCGACCGTGATCCGCGCCTTCCTGCCCGCGCTACGGGCGTCCGGCGGCCGGATCGTGAACGTCGGCGCCGTCTCGGCCCGCGTCCCGCCACCGTTCTTCGGCCCGATCGCCGCCTCCAAGGCCGCCCTCGCCGCCCTCACCCACTCCCTGCGCGCGGAACTGCGCCACCAGGGCGTCAAGGTCACCCTCGTCGAACCCGGCGCCATGGACACCCCCATCTTCGCCACGGCGGACAAGGCGAACTCGGAGATGGGCCTGGCCGGTTCACCGGAGACCCAACGCCACTACGCCCGCGCCCTGGACGCCGTACGAACGACGGCCGCCCGCCAACCGCTCGGCCCGGTCACCCCGGCCGTCGACGCCGTCGTACGCGCCCTGACCGCCCGCCGCCCCGCGACCCTCACCACCACCGGCAAGGACGGCCGCGCCCTCGCCCTGTTGCGCTTCCTGCCGGACGGGCTACGGGACCGGCTGGTGCTACGGGCGTTCGGGGTGACGGCGGAGGCGTTCGACGACATGACGCCTACGGAGTCGCCCGCAACCCGTCCACGATGAGGTCCAGGATCCGCCCGGCCCGCGCTTCCCCACCCCGTGCCGGATCGAGCCGCCACAGCACGCTCAGCTGAAGCAGCACGTCCTCCGGATCGAGCCCGGACTTGAGCGACCCGTCGGCCGCTCCCGCCTTCAGGAGTACGGCAATTGCGGCGACGAAGGGCGCGAAGTACTCGTCGTCGGCGCCCCCGTCGGTCGCCGCGTGGATGACCTCGGCGACGCCGTACTTGAGCCTCCCGTAGTGGGCGACCTCGTCAAACCAGAGGCGTAGCGCCACGAGCGGGGGATGGTCCGCGAGAAGGACGGGCGCGCGGTCGATCAGGTGCTGTATGTCGTGGCGGTACAGCTCCAGGATCAGCGCCTCCCGGGTGGGGAAGTGGCGGTAGAGCGTCCCGATGCCGACGCCCGCCTCCTTGGCGATCGCGGTGAGGGACGCGCTGCTGGACGTGGCGATCGCCTCTCGGGCGACGGTCAGGATGCGCTCCCGGTTGTCGAGGGCGTCGCGGCGGGTCGGTTTCGGGTTCACGGGTGCGGGGCCGTCCGTCCGGTGTCGGATTGCTAAGCGGAGGGTCCTCCGGTACGTTGGTGGATGTACCGGAGGGGCCTCCGCTTCGTTCTTCATTCTGGCACATCCCCACCCGACACCGCAGGGAGCACCGTCATGCCCGAACTCGTCCTCGTCACCGGAGGCAGCGGCTACATCGCAGGCTGGTGCATCGCCGAGCTGCTCCGCCGCGGCTACGACGTCCGTACGACCGTCCGCGCCCCGGGCAAGGAACGCGCGGTCTCCGACGCCGTCGCGACCGTCGTCGACCCCGCCGGCCGGCTGAGCTTCGCCGTCGCCGACCTCACCGCCGACGAGGGCTGGGACGCCGCGCTCAAGGGCGTCGACCTCGTCCTGCACGTCGCCTCCCCGCTCGGCGCCGCCTCGGACGACCCCGACGCGCTGATCGCCGCGGCCCGCGGCGGCGCCCTGCGCGTCCTGCGCGCGGCCACCGAGGCGGGCGTACGACGCGTGGTGATGACCTCGGCCGCGAACGCCGCGAGCCCCTCGTCGTACGCCTCCGAAGGCGTCACCGACGAATCGCTGTGGACCGATCCAGACGACCCGACCCTCATCCCCTACCGCCGCTCGAAGACCCTCGCCGAGCGCGCCGCCTGGGACTTCATGGACGGCTACGACGGTCCGACCGAGCTGACCACCGTCCTCCCCGGTGCCGTCTTTGGACCGGTCCTCACCACCGCGAACATGGGCTCCGTCGGCATCATCGCGCGCATGGTGGGCGGCAAGATGCCCGGCGTCCCGCGGATCGGCCTCGAAGTCGTGGACGTCCGCGACCTGGTCGACGTCCACATCCGGGCGATGACGTCACCGGACGCGGCGGGTCAACGCTTCCTGGCCACCGGGGAGTTCGTGTGGATGGAGGACATCGCGCGCACCCTGCGCGAGGGCCTCGGCGAGCACGGCCGTACCGTCTCCACGCGCCGCCTCCCGGACTTCGCCGTCCGCCTCGCCGCCCGCTTCCGGGACCCGTCGCTGCGCGAGATCACCCCCGCGCTCGGCCGCCGCAACCGCCACAGCACCGAGAAGGCACGCCGCGTCCTCGGCTGGGAACCGCGTCCCGCGCGTGAGGCAGTCCTTGACTGCGCCCGGAGCCTCATCGCGCAGGGCGCCGTCTAGGCGTCGGCGGCCTCCGCCAACTGCACGGTCCGCGCGGCCAGTTCACTGATCCGCGCCCCGTCGAAACCGAACACCGCACTGCGCACGGTGTCCTCCAGCGGGTCCTTCCACTGCGGCGGGATCGCGTCCGCGCCGGTCAGCACCCCGGCGACCGAACCGGCCGTCGCGCCGTTCGAGTCGGTGTCCAGACCGCCGCGGACGGTCAGCGTGATGGTGCGGGTGAAGTCGCCGTCGCCGTACAGGAGCCCGGCGGTGAGGACGGCCGCGTTCGGGATCGTGTGGATCCAGCCGAGCCCGGCGGTCTCCTCGGACAGCGTGGTGAGCGTGTCCTCCCAGGTCATCCGGGTCTCGTGCAGCGTGAGCACCCGGCGTACGGTCCGCGCGAGGCGGCAGCCCGGCGGGATCACGGTCAGCGCCGTGTCCAGCGCGTGCCGCACGGTCGGCGCGGTGAACGCCGCCGAGATGAGAGCGGCGGCCCACATCGCGCCGTAGACCCCGTTCCCGGAGTGGGACAACACCGCGTCCCTGCGCGCCAGTTGGGACGCGCGACGAGGGGCACCCGGACTCGTCCAGCCGTAGATGTCGGCGCGGATCAGGGCGCCGATCCACTCCTGGTACGGGTTGTCGTGCGTCGCCGTCAGCGGTGGCTTGAGGCCGTTGGCGAGGTTGCGGTAGGCGGCGCGCTCGGCCGTGAACGTCTGGAGGTACGGCAGTCTCCGCAGCCACAGTTCGCCGACCTGCTCGGTGCTGAAGCCGAAGCCGTGGGTCTCCAGCAGGTCGAGGCCGAGGACGGCGTAGTCGACGTCGTCGTCACGGCAGCTGCCGTGGATCCGGCCGCGCACGCACCGCTGCCACTCGGGGCGCAGCTCGAAGCCGTCGGACTCGTCGGCTGGCTCGGGCAGGTAGTCGGTCAGCGGCAGGGCGGCGGCCTGCCGCAGATAGCGGTCGATGCGGTCGCGCGTCCACAGGTCGCCCTGCTCGACCGGCTTCCCGAGCATGTTGCCCGCGATCCGGCCCAGCCAGCCCCCGAGGACGCGGTCCGCGAGCGCCGGCTCAGTGCCTACAGGGGTCATACCTCCGGTGTACCCGATTCCGGGCCGGGCAGCGGCACAGAGCGCGGCACAGGGTCCGCTCAGCGCGGTCCCAGCGTTCGGTCGGGGCATGACGGCGGGGGCGTCCGCCGGTTAAGGTCGCAGCGGCGCGACTGGCCCCGGAACGCGCGGGGGCCCGTAGAGCAAGGGGATCGCAAGGTGGCGAACGCTGCACAGAGGGGCACCCACAGGGTGCTCATCGCCGCGGACAAGTTCAAGGGGTCGCTGACGGCCGTGCAGGTCGCCGAGCGGGTGACGGCCGGGCTGCGCCGGGTCGTACCCGATCTGGACGTGGCGGCGATGCCGGTCGCCGACGGCGGCGACGGCACGGTGGACGCGGCCGTCGCGGCAGGCTTCGAGCGGCGCGAGATACGGGTCGCAGGACCCCTCGGCGACGAGGTCACCGCGGCCTTCGCGGTACGCGGCGACACGGCCGTGGTGGAGATGGCCGAGGCGAGCGGGCTGCAACGGCTGCCCAAGGGCGTCTTCGCCCCCCTCACCTCCTCGACGTACGGCTCCGGCGAACTGCTGCGGGCCGCGCTGGACGCGGGCGCGCGCACCATCGTGTTCGGCGTCGGCGGCAGCGCCACGACGGACGGCGGCGCGGGCATGCTCTCCGCGCTCGGCGCCCGCTTCCTGGACGCGGAGGGCGAACCGGTCCCCCCGGGCGGCGGCGGCCTGACCGACCTGGCCTCGGCCGACCTCACCGGCCTCGACCCGCGCCTCGCCTCCGTCGAACTGGTCCTCGCGAGCGACGTCGACAATCCGCTCACCGGCCCCAAGGGCGCCCCCGCGGTCTACGGCCCGCAGAAGGGCGCGGCGCCGGACGACGTGGACGCCCTCGACGCGGCCCTCGGGCACTACGCGAAGGTCCTGGAGGAGGCGATCGGCGCCAAGGCCGCCGAGTACGCCGCAGCACCCGGCGCAGGCGCCGCCGGTGGCATCGGCTACGGCGCGCTCCTCCTCGGCGCCCGCTTCCGCCCCGGCATCGAGGTCATGCTCGACGTCCTCGGCTTCGCCTCCGCCCTGGAGGGCGCCACGCTCGTCATCACCGGCGAAGGCTCCCTCGACGAACAGACCCTCCACGGCAAGGCCCCGGCAGGCGTCGCGGCGGCGGCCCGCGCGGAGGGCAAGGAGGTCGTAGCAGTCTGCGGCCGCCTCGCCCTGCCCCCACAGTCCCTGGGCCACGCCGGTATCCGCCGCGCGTATCCCCTCACGTCGATCGAGCCGGACGTCGTGAAGTGCATCGCGGACGCGGGCCCGATCCTGGAGAGCGTGGCGGAGAACATCGCACGGGACTTCCTGGTCTGAGCCGCACCCCGAGGAACGTCGAAGGGCCCCGAGCCAAGTGGCTCGGGGCCCTTCGTGTCGTACTGCAACGCGCGTTCTACGACCGCTACGGAAGCTGTGCGGCTCGCGCCTCACGCCGGTTGCCGCGGAAGTTGTTCACCCGGCGGGCCGTCGCGAACAGCGGGATCACCGCGCCCATGACCAGCTGGAGCGCGCAGCCCGTCTGAAGGAGCAGCTGGCCGCCCGGGGCGTCGAAGGCCCAGGATGCCAACAGGCCCATCGACAGGACGATCCAGGCGAGCATCGCGACCGCGAGGCGACCGCGGGGCTTCGGGTACTCGACCCGGCTCACCATCAGCCAGGCGGTGCCGAGGATCGCCATGAGCGTCGCCGCGAAGGGCAGCTCGAGCAGCACGATCGAGACCACCGTCAGCGCGCCGAACGGGGAGGGCATGCCCTGGAACATGCCGTTCGGTGGCGTCACGCACGAGAAGCGCGCAAGCCGCAGCACCACCGCCAGCAGCACCACGATCGCGCCGACCGCGGCCACTCTCTGGTGCGCGTCGTCGGCGACCATGCCGTAGACGAGGACGAAGTACGCCGGCGCGAGGCCGAAGCTGATCAGGTCCGACAGGTTGTCCAGCTCCGCGCCCATGGGGGAGGAGCGCAGCTTGCGGGCGACGAGGCCGTCGAAGAGGTCGAAGACCGCCGCGCACAGCATCAGGATGACCGCGGTGGCCGCGCTGTGGCGGGCCATGCCGGTCGACTCGTCGTTGCCCGTCAGATGCGGGATCAGGATGCCGGTGGTGGTGAAGTACACCGCCATGAAGCCGCAGGTGGCGTTGCCGAGGGTGAGGGTGTCCGCTATTGAGAGGCGGAGAGAAAGAGGCATCTCCTCCTCGTCGTCCACCTCATCGGCCTCGGGCACCCAGCCCGTCTGTGTCTCCGGATCAACCACGGTCAATGCGAGTCACCCCAGCCACCGTCTTCTGACCGACCTCCACGTCCACGTCGACACCCTCGGGGAGGTAGATGTCGACGCGCGAACCGAAACGGATCAGTCCGATGCGCTCGCCCTGCTCGACCTTCGTGCCCTGCGGGACGTAGGGGACGATGCGGCGGGCGACGGCGCCGGCGATCTGGATCATCTCGATGTCACCGAGCTCGGTGTCGAAGTGCCAGACGACCCGCTCGTTGTTCTCGCTCTCCTTGTTGAACGCGGGAACGAAACCGCCCGGGATGTGCTCGACCGACGTCACCGTGCCGGAGAGCGGCGCGCGGTTGACGTGGACGTTCAGCGGGCTCATGAAGATGGCGACGCGGGTGCGACCGTCCTTCCACGGCATGATGCTCTGCACCACACCGTCGGCGGGAGAGATGACCCGGCCTTGGGTGATCTCGCGCTCGGGGTCGCGGAAGAACCACAGCATGCCCGCCGCGAGCGCGGTGGCGGGTACGGCCACGGCCTTGGCGGCGCCGGACTTGCGCGCACGTACCAGGCTGAGGGCTGCGGTGGCGACGGTCGGCAGGAGCCACGGCGATGCTCCGCGCGCGAGGCGTACGCCTGCCAGGCTGTCGCGTGGTGCAGAGGTTTGGCTGTGGGGCATGGATGACCTTCGTAGCGGATGATGCCGCGCTGTAACGGGGGACGGCGGCTTTCCCGGGATCGTACCGGTCGCGGGCCACAACTGGGCAAGCCAGGAAGCCGAGTCGGCGGCTGAGGAGCGTTGACGGGGTGTGATCTTCTTCTCGATGAAAACACCCCGAAACGGACAATCAGCCCTGGAATCGATACTCTTCGAGCAACCTGCGCCCGATGATCATTTTCTGGATTTCGGCGGTACCTTCGCCGATCAGCAGCATCGGCGCCTCGCGGTAAAGGCGTTCGATCTCGTACTCCTTGGAGAAGCCGTACCCGCCGTGGATCCGGAAGGCGTCCTCGACGACCTCCTTGCAGTACTCGGAGGCGAGGTACTTCGCCATCCCTGCCTCAAGGTCGTTTCGTTCCCCGGAGTCCTTTTTGCGTGCCGCGTTGACCATCATCGCATGGGCGGCCTCGACCTTGGTAGCCATCTCCGCGAGCTTGAACTGGATCGCCTGGTGCTGGGCGATGGGCTTCCCGAAGGTGTGACGCTGCTGCGCGTACGAGACGCCCAGTTCGAAGGCACGCTGAGCGACACCGCAGCCACGCGCCGCCACGTTGACGCGCCCGACCTCGATTCCGTCCATCATTTGGTAAAAACCTCGGCCGGTCTCGCCGCCGAGCACGCGGTCGGCCGGAATCCGCAGGCCGTCCATGATCAACTCGGTGGTGTCGACGCCCTTGTAGCCCATCTTGTCGATCTTCCCGGGGATGGTGAGACCGGGCCGGACCTCTCCGAAACCGGGCTCCTTCTCCACCAGGAAGGTCGTCATCGACTTGTGGGGCGCGGTGCCCTCCGGGTGTCCTTCGTCACTTCGCACGAGGACGGCGACGAGCGACGACGTTCCGCCGTTCGTCAGCCACATCTTCTGTCCGGTCAGGACGTACTCGTCACCGTCCTTCACCGCCTTCGACGTGATCGCCGAGACGTCCGAACCGAGCGCCGGCTCCGACATCGAGAACGCGCCCCGGATGTCGCCGGCCGCCATGCGCGGCAGGAAGTGGTCCTTCTGCTCCTGGGTGCCGTGCTGCTTGAGCATGTAGGCAACGATGAAGTGGGTGTTGATGATGCCGGACACCGACATCCACCCGCGCGCGATCTCCTCCACGCACAGGGCGTACGTCAGCAACGACTCGCCCAGGCCGCCGTACTCCTCCGGGATCATCAGGCCGAACAGGCCCAACTCCTTGAGCCCGTCGACAATTTGCTGCGGATACTCGTCGCGGTGCTCCAGCTCGGTGGCGACCGGGAGGATCTCCTTGTCCACGAAGTCGCGGACGGTGGACAGGATTTCCCGCTGGATGTCGGTGAGACCGGCGGTCTGGGCGAGTCGCGCCATGGCTACTTCTCCGTCTGCTTCAGCTGGGGGCGGCCGGGCTGCTCGCCGCCGCGCTCCTTGATGTACGTCTCGGTCGGCACCATCACCTTGCGGCGGAACACGCAGACCAGCGTGCCGTCCTGCTTGTAGCCCTTGGTCTCGACGTAGACGATCCCGCGGTCGTTCTTCGACCTGGAGGGCGTCTTGTCGAGGACCGTCGTCTCGCCGTAGATCGTGTCCCCGTGGAAGGTCGGCGCCACGTGCTTCAGCGACTCGACCTCCAGGTTGGCGATCGCCTTGCCCGACACGTCCGGCACCGACATGCCGAGCAGCAGCGAGTAGATGTAGTTCCCCACGACGACGTTCTTGCCGAAGTCCGTTGTGTTCTCGGCGTAGTTGGCGTCCATGTGGAGCGGGTGGTGGTTCATCGTCAGGAGACAGAAGAGGTGGTCGTCGTACTCCGTGACGGTCTTTCCGGGCCAGTGCTTGTAGACCGCGCCGACCTCGAACTCCTCGTAGGTGCGTCCGAATTGCATGGTGCTCAGGCCTCCGGGGCTTCGAACTTGGACGTGCGCTCCATGCCGGCCGCCCGGCCCTTGCCCGAGATGACCAGCGCCATCTTGCGGCTCGCCTCGTCGATCATCTCGTCGCCGAGCATCGCGGAGCCCTTCTTGCCGCCCGCCTCGGACGTGTAGTAGTCGTAGGCGTCCAGGATCAACTCGGCGTGGTCGAAGTCCTCTTGAGAGGGCGAGAAGATCTCGTTGGACGCCTCGACCTGGCCCGGGTGCAGCACCCACTTGCCGTCGAAGCCGAGCGCGGCGGCACGCTGGGCGACCGCGCGGTAGCCGTCGAGGTTGCGGATCTGGAGGTAGGGGCCGTCGATCGCCTGGAGGTTGTTGGCGCGGGCGGCCATCAGGATCTTCATCAGGATGTAGTGATAGGCGTCCGCCGGATAGCCGGGCGGCTGCTCGCCCACGACCAACGACTTCATGTTGATCGACGCCATGAAGTCGGCCGGGCCGAAGATGATCGTCTCGACGCGCTGGGAGGCCGTCGCGATCTCGTTGACGTTGTTGAGGCCCTGCGCGTTCTCGATCTGCGCCTCGATGCCGATCTTGCCGACCTCGAAGCCCATCGTCTTCTCGATCTGCGTCAGCAGCAGGTCCAGGGCGACGACCTGCTGGGCCGTCTGCACCTTCGGCAGCATGATGCAGTCGAGGTTCTGCCCCGCGCCCTCGACGACCGTGACGACATCGCGGTACGTCCACTCGGTCGTCCAGTCGTTGACGCGCACGACCCGCGTCTTGCCCGTCCAGTCGCCCTCGTTGAGGAACTTGACGATGGTGTGCCGCGCCTCGGGCTTGGCGAGCGGCGCGCACGCGTCCTCCAGGTCCAGGAAGACCTGGTCGGCCGGGAGACCCTGTGCCTTCTCCAGGAAGCGCGGGTTGCTCCCGGGGACCGCGAGACAGGAGCGCCGCGGGCGAAGCCGGTTGACGGGGGCGGGCGTGGTCATGCGGGGACCTCCAAGGGGTCGAGCAGGGGGTCGAGCTTGTTCGCTTTCCGGATCTCGTCGACGATGCGGCCGATGATTCCGGTGATGTCGAAGTCCTTCGGTGTGAAGACCGCCGCGACTCCGGCGGCCCGCAGCTGTTCGGCGTCACCATTGGGGATGATCCCACCGGCGATGACAGGTATGTCTGTGGCACCGGCCACACGGAGCCGTTCGAGCACGTCCGGCACCAACTGGGCGTGCGAGCCGGACAGGATGGACAGCCCGACCGCGTGCACGTCCTCGGCGAGGGCCGCGTCCACGATCTGCTCCGGGGTCAGCCGGATGCCCTGGTAGACCACCTCGAAGCCGGCGTCACGCGCGCGTACGGCGATCTGCTCGGCGCCGTTGGAGTGCCCGTCCAGGCCCGGCTTGCCGACCAGGAACCGCAGCTTGCCGACGCCCATCTCGCGCGCCGTCACGTCCACCTTGCGGCGTACGCCGGCCATCGCCGAGCCCTCCTCGGCGGGCACCGCCACCGGCGCCGACGAGACGCCCGTGGGCGCCCGGAACTCGCCGAACACCTCCCGCAGGGCCCCGGCCCACTCACCGGTCGTGACACCGGCGCGGGCGCACTCCAGGGTGGCCTCCATGAGGTTGCCGGTGCCCTTGGCGGCCTCCTTCAGCCGCTCCAGCGCCTTGCACGGGCGCGGGTGGTTGAACGGCGGCTGGTAGCGCGTATCCCGCCAGTGCTGCAACGACTCGATGACCCGCGCCTCGACGGCCGGGTCGACCGTCTGGATCGCCGTGTCGAGGTCGGCGGTGAGTGGATTGGGCTCGGTCGTGTTGAAGATGTTGACGCCGACGATCTTCTCTTGACCGGACTCGATACGGCCCCGCCGCTCGGCATGCGAGGAGACGAGCTGCGACTTGAGATAGCCCGACTCGACGGCGGCCATCGCGCCGCCCATCTCCTCGATGCGGTCGATCTCGGCGAGGGACTCCTCGACCAGGGAGGCCACCTTCGTCTCGATGACGTGCGAGCCCTCGAAGATGTCCGCGTACTCCAACAGGTCGCTCTCGTACGCCAGCACCTGTTGCATGCGCAGCGACCACTGCTGGTCCCAGGGCCGGGGGAGCCCCAACGCCTCGTTCCACGCCGGGAGTTGGACGGCACGCGCGCGTGCGTCCTTCGACAGCGTCACGGCCAGCATCTCCAGCACGATCCGCTGGACGTTGTTCTCCGGCTGCGCCTCCGTCAGCCCCAGGGAGTTGACCTGGACGCCGTAGCGGAACCGGCGCTGCTTCGGGTTCTCGATGCCGTAGCGCTCGCGGGTGATCTCGTCCCAGATGCGGCCGAAGGCGCGCATCTTGCACATCTCCTCGATGAAGCGGACGCCCGCGTTCACGAAGAAGGAGATGCGGGCGACGACATCGCCCTTGCGGTCCTCGGGGATCTGGCCGGACGCGAACACCGCGTCCAGGACGGCGATCGCGGTGGACATCGCGTACGCGATCTCCTGGACCGGGGTGGCCCCGGCCTCCTGGAGGTGGTAGCTGCAGATGTTGATCGGGTTCCACTTGGGGATGTGGTTGACCGTGTAGCAGATCATGTCGGTCGTCAGCCGGAGCGAGGGGACCGGCGGGAACACGTGCGTGCCCCGCGACAGGTACTCCTTGACGATGTCGTTCTGGGTCGTCCCCTGGAGCTGGGTGATGTCCACACCCTGCTCCTCCGCGACGACCTGATAGAGCGCCAGCAGCCACATGGCGGTGGCGTTGATCGTCATCGAGGTGTTCATCTGGTCCAGAGGGATGTCCTGGAAGAGACGACGCATGTCCCCGAGGTGCGCGATCGGCACGCCGACCCGGCCGACCTCGCCGCGGGCGAGGATGTGGTCGGAGTCGTAGCCGGTCTGCGTCGGCAGGTCGAACGCGACCGACAGACCGGTCTGGCCCTTGGCGAGGTTGCGCCGGTACAGCTCGTTGGACGCCTCTGCCGTGGAGTGACCGGCGTACGTGCGCATGAGCCACGGCCGGTCTTTCTGGCGCTCAGTCATGTACTGGACCTCAGCCCTCAGATGTTCCGGAAGCGGTTGATCGCGTCGATGTGCTTGGCGCGCAGTTCCTCGTCGCGCACGCCCAGGCCTTCCTCGGGGGAGAGGCACAGGACGCCGACCTTGCCCTGGTGGAGGTTGCGGTGGACGTCGTAGGCGGCCTGCCCGGTCTCCTCCAGGGAGTACACGCGGGAGAGCGTCGGGTGGATCTTGCCCTTGGCGACCAGCCGGTTGGCCTCCCAGGCCTCGCGGTAGTTGGCGAAGTGCGAGCCCACGATCTTCTTCAGGGACATCCACAGGTAGCGGTTGTCGTACTCGTGGTTGTACCCGGAGGTCGACGCGCAGGTGACGATCGTGCCGCCCTTGCGGGTGACGTAAACGCTTGCGCCGAAGGTCTCGCGGCCCGGGTGCTCGAAGACGATGTCCACGTCCTCGCCGCCGGTGAGTTCACGGATGCGCTTGCCGAAGCGCTTCCACTCGCGCGGGTCCTGGTTGTGCTCGTCGGCCCAGAACTTGTAGTCCTCGGCGGTGCGGTCGATGATCGCCTCGGCGCCCATCGCCCGGCAGATGTCCGCCTTCTGCGGCGAGGACACGACACAGATGGGGTTGGCGCCGCCCGCGAGCGCGAACTGCGTGGCGTACGAGCCGAGTCCGCCGCTCGCGCCCCAGATGAGGACGTTGTCGCCCTGCTTCATGCCTGCGCCGTTGCGGGAGACCAGCTGCCGGTAGGCGGTGGAGTTCACCAGGCCCGGGGCGGCGGCCTCCTCCCACGACAAGTGGTCCGGCTTCGGCATCAGTTGGTTGGACTTGACGAGGGCGATCTCGGCGAGCCCGCCGAAGTTGGTCTCGAAGCCCCAGATGCGCTGCTCGGGGTCGAGCATCGTGTCGTTGTGCCCGTCGCTCGACTCCAGCTCCACGCTCAGGCAGTGCGCGACGACCTCGTCGCCGGGCTTCCAGGCGTTCACGCCGGGGCCGGTGCGCAGGACGACGCCCGCGAGGTCGGAGCCGATGATGTGGTACGGCAGGTCGTGCCGTTTGGTGAGCTCGCTGAGCTTGCCGTAGCGCTCCAGGAAGCCGAAGGTCGCCATCGGCTCGAAGATCGACGTCCACACGGAGTTGTAGTTGACCGAGGAGGCCATCACGGCCACCAGGGCCTCGCCCGGGCCGAGTTCGGGCACCGGGACGTCGTCCAGGTGGATCGACTTGCGGGGGTCCTTGTCGCGGGTGGTGAGGCCCGCGAACATGTCCGTCTCGTCCTTGTGCACGGTGATCGCGCGGTACGACTCGGGGAGCGGCAGGGCGGCGAAGTCCGCCGGAGTCGAGTCCGGCGACTGGATCGCTTCGAGGATGTCCTTCACGGTCACGGTATTGCCTCCGGCGAAGGGCGCCCTGAGGGAGGGGCGCCGATGGTTACGTCGGTGCTGCTGCTGAGGGTGGGTGCTGAGGTGCCGTCGGTTCGGCGGGTGGTGCTTCGGCAGCGCTTTGTGGCGCGGGAGGTTGCCTGTGACGCAGGCGTCCGGGCGCGCAGCCCAGTGGTGGGTTGCGGGGACAGCCGACGTACGAAAGGTCTCTGCACGCCGGCCGCCCGGACACCTTCAACGTATGACACTGCGTGTCACCTCGCAAGGCACCGAGTGCCACGAATCGCTCTCAGGTGAAATCTTTACGTAACAAATGAGCGATGATCGATCGAACGGGGTCTGAAAGGTGCCTGAAAACCTGCTCTGACATGCCAAAACGGCCACCCCGTGGGGTGGCCGTCATCACAGCGGGGTGGGGAGGTCAGCGGTCCCTCAGTGCCTCTTCGATGGTCCGCATGACCTCGTCCAGCGGCGCGTCGGTGCGGGCGACCGTCACCAGGACCTCGCCCTGCTGGTGCACCATCGCGGTGGCCGGCTTGGGGGTCGTGGTGCGGCCGGCGCCGATGCCGCTGCCGAACGTCTTCCGTACGATCCCGAAGGCGTGGTCGAGCTGTGCCTCGACGTCGCCCTGGCCGCCGGCCCGCAGCCAGCGCCGCAGCACGTGGTTGTGGGCGGTGACCACGGCCGAGGCGGCGACCTCGGCGAGCAGCGGGTCGTCGTTGGCGTCGTCGTCGTGAGCGTGCTCGTCGAAGTGGCCCAGGAGATAGCGCGTGAACAGCCGCTCGTAGCGGGCCACCGACGCGATCTCGGCCTCGCGCAGGGTGGGCACCTCGCGCGTCAGCTTGTAGCGGGCGACCGAGATCTCCGGCTGGGCCGCGTACATGCGCATGACTTCCTTGATGCCCCGGCACACGGTGTCGAGCGGGTGCTCGTGCGCGGGGGCGGCATTGAGTACCGCCTCGGCCCGGATCAAGGTGTCGTCATGGTCGGGAAAGATCGCCTCTTCCTTGGAGCGGAAATGGCGGAAGAACGTCCGGCGCGCGACCCCGGCCGCGGCCGCGATCTCGTCGACGGTGGTCGCCTCGTACCCCTTGGTCGCGAACAGCTCCATCGCGGCCGCCGCCAACTCGCGCCGCATCTTGAGGCGCTGGGCGGCGGCGCGACTGCCCGCGGCACTCTCCGGTGCGTCGGGCGTGGCTGGTGTACGGGCGGGCTTGGCGGGCTGGGGCATGACCCGAACGTACTGCATGTGCGCAGCTTGGCGTGCACGTCGGGGGTTTCCCCCGCCCACCGTGGGCGGGGGGTCCTCCGAGGGGTCGAGCAGCCCGCCCCAGTCTCCGTCGGCCGCGAACCGGTCGCCGGGATCCTCAGCGGCGGGCATATTCGCGGAAGCCGCGGCCCGTCTTGCGGCCGAGGCAGCCCGCGGCCACCAGGTGCTCCAGAAGCGGTGCCGGAGCGAGGCCCGGGTCGCGGAACTCGCGGTGCAGGACCTTCTCGATCGCCAGGGACACGTCGAGCCCGACGACGTCCAACAGCTCGAAGGGGCCCATCGGGTAGCCGCCGCCCAGCTTCATCGCCGCGTCGATGTCGTCGAGGGACGCGTAGTGCTCCTGCACCATCTTGATCGCGTTGTTGAGGTACGGGAATAGCAGTGCGTTGACGATGAATCCGGCTCGGTCGCCACAGTCGACGGCATGCTTCTTGATCTTGACGCACACCTCGTGAACTGTTGATTGGACGTCAACATCCGTCAACACTGTACGGACGACCTCGACCAACTTCATCGCTGGTGCGGGGTTGAAGAAGTGCATGCCGATCACGTCCTGCGGACGCGAGGTGGCGCGGGCGCACGCGACGACCGGCAGCGACGAGGTCGTGGTGGCCAGGACCGCGCCCGGCTTGCAGACCTTGTCCAGCGTCGCGAACAGCTGCTGCTTGATCTCCAGGTCCTCGGCGACGGCCTCGACGGCCAGGTCGACGTCCGCGAAGGAGTCGTAGGAGCCCGCCGCGGTGATCCGGTCCAGGGTCTGCGCGGCGGCCTCGGCGGTCATGCGGCCCTTGTCGACGGAGCGCGAAAGCGACTTGCCGATACGGGACTTGGCGACCTGCGCCTTCTCCTCGCTGCGGGCGGCGAGCACGACCTCGTACCCGGCCTTGGCGAAGACCTCGGCGATACCGGACGCCATCGTGCCGGAGCCGGCGACCCCGACCGAGCGGACCGTACGCCCCGGGGTGAGCTGCGCGCCCTCCGGCGGGGTCAGCGCGTCCCGCACGACGGTCGCGCTGCCCGGAGTCTCGTACGAGTAGAAACCGCGACCCGTCTTACGGCCGGTCAGACCCGCCTCGCTGAGCTGCTTCAGGATCGGCGCGGGGGCGTGCAGCCGGTCGTGCGACTCGGAGTACATGGCCTCCAGGACCGTGCGCGCGGTGTCGATGCCGATCAGGTCGAGGAGCGCGAGCGGGCCCATGGGCAGCCCGCAGCCGAGCCGCATCGCCGCGTCGATGTCCTCGCGGGAGGCGTACTTCGCCTCGTACATCGCGGCCGCCTGGTTGAGGTAGCCGAACAGCAGCCCGTCCGCGACGAATCCGGGCCGGTCGCCGACCGCGACGGGCTCCTTGCCCAGCTCGATCGCCAGCTCGGTGACGGCGGCGACGGCGGCGGGCGCCGTCAGCACCGAGGAGACGACCTCGACCAGCTTCATCGCGGGCGCCGGGTTGAAGAAGTGCAGCCCGAGCACCCGCTCCGGCCGCGCGGAGTCGGCGGCCAGCCGGGTCACGGACAGAGCGTTCGTGCCGGTCGCGAGGATGGTGTCGGGGCGCACGATCCCGTCCAGCTCGCGGAAGATCTGGTGCTTGATCTCGTACGACTCCGGGGCCACCTCGATGACCAGGTCGGCGTCGGCCGCGGCGCTCAGGTCGGTGGAGGTGCGGACGCGGGCCAGGGCGTCGGTGCGCTCCTGCCCGGTCAGCCGGCCGCGCCGCACGGCGTGGGCGGTCGCGGTCTCCAGGGCGGCGAGGGCGTTGGCGGTCGCGGCCTCGCTGACGTCGATGCCGACGACCTCGCGGCCGGCCCGGGCGAGGACCTCGGTGATACCGGTGCCCATCGTGCCGAGACCGACGACGGCAATGGTCTTGAACGGGGACAGAGGGGCGTCGGACAGGGGAGTTGCCATCGCGGGACTCCTGGAATGAGGGTGACGACTGGGAGCGCACGGAGTGCGGGTGATGCCGGGCAACGAGCGCACACGCCCGGCGGGATGGAGAGAGAGTTCCGACCGGCCCTGTCCCAGGCCGAGTCGTACCGCGGTACACGAAGTACCGAACCGACTGCACTCGCGGCGGCTGCGTCACCAGGCCACCGCAAGGAGATACGCGAGTGGGTAACTCGCTCACCTGAGCTTAACCGGTGAGTAACGAGCGCGCCAGCCCCCGAGTTTGTGATGTAGGTCCCGGGCTTCCTGTGACACCCATAGGCTCGGTTTCATGGACGAAGAGTTGCGATCACTCACGGAGCGCTTACGGCAGGAGTCGGGAGGGGCGGTGCCGTACGAGCGTCTCGTGGCGACCGGCGACCTCGACGAACTGGCGGACGTGCTCGCCGCCCCCGGCCATCCGCTGTGGGCAAGGGAGCTGGCCGCGTTCCGTCTCGGCCTCGCGGGCGACCGGCGTGCCTTCGAGTCCCTCGTCCTCCTCCTCAACCACCGCGAGCCACAGCGCTGCGCCTCCGCCGCGTACGCCCTGGCCCGCCTCGACGACCCCCGCACCGCCCGCGCGGCCGCTGCCCTCGCCACCAACGAACTTCGCGTCGCCTACGCCCTGCACCCCGTCCGCCTCCTGGCCGACCTCCACGCCCCCGAATCGGTCCCCGCCCTCATCACCACCCTGGAGCGCCGCCTCCGCCCGCACGACCCGTACCGCCGCGTGGCGCTGGCCTGCGTGGAGGGCCTGGGCGAACTGGCCGACCCGCGCGCCAGACCGGTCCTGAACGACGCGCTCGCCCACCCGGCACTGGCGGAGGCGCACGGTGACCTGGACCGTCGTGCTCGGTGCCGCGTGCTTCAGCGTGTTGGTGAGGGCTTCCTGCACGATGCGGTAGACGGCGAGCTGAAGTCCCTGGGCGAGACCGGTGAGTTCGCCCTTGAGGCGGAGGGTGGCGGCGGGGCCCGCGGCCCTCACCCGTTCCATCAGGGCGCCCAGATCTGCCAGTCCCGGCTGGGGTGAGAGCGGGGTGTCGTCGGGTTCGTCGTCGTGGATGACGGCGAGCAGCCTGCGCAGCTCGGCCAGGGCGCCGCGCCCGCTCTCGGCGATGATCCGCAGGGTGTCCGCGCCCCGCTTCGGCTTGGTCTCGGCGAGTCCGGCGGCGCCGCCCGCGAGGCCGACGATCACGGCGAGGGTGTGACCGAGGATGTCGTGCATCTCCCGTGCCACGCGGGCGCGTTCGGTCGCCGCGGCCAGCTGGGCGCGCTGGTCGCGCTCCATCTCCAGGCGTACGGCGTGTTCCTGGAGGGCCTCGATGTAGGCGTTCACCAGTTTTCCGGCCAGGCCCAGCGCGGCCATCGACAGGATGGCGACCACGGCCAGGAACGCCAGTACCGGGGTGCTGGCCGCCTGGTCCGACCCCTTGAGGCCGTTGAAGAAGACGATCGACACGAAGGTCTGGAGGAGGTTGTACACCACACCGACGGCCAGCTGGCCGGGAGCCCCGAAGCGCCCCAGGTTGAGCAGTGCCACCAGCTGGGTGGCGCTCGAACCCGAGTCCACGCCCAGGAACAGGGACGCCTCGGAGAGGGCGACCAGGAAGGCGAAGACCAGCACCGGCCGCTGCCTGCGCCACAGCAACGGCACGGTGTACCCCGCCGTGACCGTCAGCATCAGGATGAAGGCGGGACCGGAGTCCTGGGCCGCACGTACCAAGGCCGGAACGCCGCCGAGGGCGTAGAAGGCGGGCACCCCCCAGAGCCTGACCCGCGGATGCGCCACGTCGGCTGCCCGCACCCGCGCGAGCCAGGTGAGCAGCCGGACGACCGACCGGTACTCGGAGTCGCCCAGCCGGGTCCGTCCGATCAGGTTCTCGGGCTTGAGAGGGCGCTCCGTCGTCGGCGGTGCGGTCACGGGATACACCCTCCATGGTGCGGGCGGGGACGGTGTGGTCGACAGGGGCGGCAGCCGTACGGCCGTGAGCGGCGTCCTGGTGTGGATCGTACGGCCGCCGCCTCAGCTCTTGCCGGTGGCGCCGGACGACACGGGCGCCTTGTCGGGGCGGGCGGAGCCGTCGTCCTGGGTCTCGGCCAGCAGGTGGCGCAGGCGTTCGCCCTCGACGTCGACGTTGGGCAGCGCCCGGTCCAGCCAGCCGGGCAGCGCCCAGGCGCGGCGGCCGAGCAGGGTCATGACCGCGGGCACGAGCGTCATCCGGACGACGAAGGCGTCGAAGAGGACGGCGGAGGCGAGGCCCAGTCCGATCGACTTGATCAGTGCCACGTCGTCGAGCAGGAACCCGGCGAACACGGAGATCATGATGGTCGCGGCGGCCGTGACCACCCGGGCGCCGTGCCGGAAGCCCGCGATCACCGCCTCCGTGGGCTCGGCCCCGTGGACGTACTCCTCACGCATCCGGGTCACCAGGAACACCTCGTAGTCCATGGCGAGTCCGAACACCACGCCGATCATGAAGATCGGCAGGACGCTCACGATCGGCGAGGTCTGGTCGACGCCGAACACGTCCGCCAGCCAGCCCCACTGGAACACCGCGACCACGACACCGAGCGTGGCGAGCACGCTGAGCAGGAAACCGAGGGCGGCCTTGAGCGGGACCAGGATCGAGCGGAACACCAGGAGCAGCAGGACCAGGGCCAGGCCGACGACCACACCCAGGTACGGGATCAGGGCGCCGCTCAGCTTGTTGGACACGTCGATGTTCAGCGCGGTCGTGCCGGTGACCATCAGCTCGGCGCCAGTGTCGGACTTCAGCGCCGGGCCCCGGTCGCGGATCTCGGAGACGAGGTCGACGGTGGCCTGGCTGGTGGGGGCGCTCTTCGGCACGACGGAGATCAGGGCCACGTCGCCGCTCTGGTTGAACACCGCGGGGCGCACGGCGGCGACGTCGGACATCTTGCCGAGCTGGGTGACCGCGTCCTGCGCGGCGGTCTTGGCGGCGCTGCCGCTCTGGCCGTCGACGACCACGGTCAGCGGGCCGTTGTAGCCGTCGCCGAAGCCCTTGGTGATCGTGTCGTAGGCGATGCGCTCGCTGGTGCCCGGCGAGGACATGCTGTCGTCCGGCAGGGACAGGCGCATCGACAGCACGGGGATGGCCAGGATGCCGAGCCCGACGACGGAGACGACCAGCATCTTCAGCGGGTTGCGGGTCACGAACCGGGCCCAGCGCACGCCCGTCGTCTCGCCCTCGCCGCGTTCCTGGAAGGCGCGCATCCGGCGGCTGGTGAACCGGCTGCCCATGATCCGCGTCCCGGCGAAGCCCAGCATCGCGGGCAGCAGGGTCAGCGCGATCACGACGGCGACGACGACCGCGAACGCGGCGCCCAGGCCCATGGTGGTCAGCATGCTGATGCCGATGATGCTCAGTCCGGCCAGCGCGATGACGACGGTGAGTCCGGCGAACACCACCGCGGAACCGGCGGTGCCCAGGGCACGGCCCGCGGCCTCCTCCGGTTCGTGGCCGTCCCGGACCTCGCTGCGGTACCGGGAGACGATGAACAGGGCGTAGTCGATCGCCACCGCGAGACCCAGCATCAGCGCCAGCGTCGAGGCGCTCGAACTGAGGTCGAAGAACGCGCTCGCGACCGTGATGGCGGAGATCGCCGCCCCGACCCCGAAGACCGCCGTCAGCAGCGGCAGCCCGGCCGCGAGCATCGACCCGAACGTGATGACCAGCGCCACGGCCGCGATCAGCAGACCGAGCAACTCGGCGCTGCTGCTGCCCGCCTTCTCCTGTACGGCGTTGCCGCCCAGGCTGACCGCGAGGCCCGCCTTCTCGCCCCGGTCGACCACCGAGTGCAGCGCGTCGCGCGCCGCGTCGGTGACGTCGGCCTGGGCGACCTTGTAGGTGACCTGGGCGTACGTGATGGTGCCCGACTTGCTGATCAGGCCGCTCTGGTACGGGTCGGAGACGCTCGCGACCTGGGGTGCCTTCGTGAGGTCGGCGATCAGCGAACGGACCTCGGTCCTGTCGGCGCCGGAGGCCAAGGTGTGGCCCTTCGGCGCTTCGAACACCACGCGGGCGGTGGCGCCGGAGGCCGACGCCTGCGGGAACTCCTTCTCCAGCAGGTCGATCGCCTTCTGCGACTGCGTGCCGGGAAGGGTGAAGCTGTCGGACGTGCTCGTCGTGACACTCATGGCACCGATGCCGACGGCTGCCAGGACGGCGATCCACAGCATCAGGACGAGCCGTCGTCGCCGGAACGAGAACCGGCCCAGCCGGTAGAGGAAGGTGGCCATGGGGTACTCCCACCAGGTTCGATAGAAAGTGGAGGGCCTGCGCGACCCACGGCTTCACGCTATGAGCGGCTTTCCTCGCATCCGCGGCACCGGGGAAGTGAAAACGGCCCGGGTGACTAGTACCGGGGTACTAGACCCTCTCCACCCTCCAGTCGAGGCGGACGACCCTTCAGCCGAGGCGGGCGTCGCTCCCGTCGAGGTGGGCGCCGTGATCCGCCCCACATGATCTGTGACAAGAGCCGGTTATGGTGACCAGGCGAATCGAACGGGGACAGAACCGGCGGAGGACACCGTGTCGGACGAAGGGCGTCGCATCGCCGGGCGCTACCGGCTGACCGAGCAGATCGGCCGGGGCGGCATGGGCACCGTCTGGAGGGCCGACGACGAGGTGCTCGGCCGCCAGGTCGCGATCAAGCGGCTCCACGCACGGCCGGAACTCTCCGCCGACGAACTCGCCACCCTCTTCGAGCGCACCCGCCGCGAGGCCCGCAGCGCCGCCCGTATCGCGCACCCGAACGTGATCGTGGTCCATGACGTCGTGGACGACGACGGCCGCCCCTGCATCGTCATGGAGTACGTCCCGGGCACCACGCTCGCCGACCTCCTCAAGGACGGCCGGACCCTCCCGCACCAGGAGGCGGCCCGGATCGGCCTGGACATGGTCGCCGCCCTGCGCGCCGCCCACGCCGCCGGTGTTCTGCACCGCGACGTCAAGCCCGGCAACGTCCTGCTCGGCGCCGGCGACCGGATCGTCCTCACCGACTTCGGCATCGCCATGACGGACGGGACGTCGACGCTGACCAAGACCGGCGAGATGGTCGGCTCCATCCACTACATGGCGCCGGAGCGGATCCGCGGGCTCACCCCCGGCACCGCCTCCGACCTGTGGGCCCTGGGCGCCACGCTCTACCAGGCCGTCGAGGGACGCCCGCCGTTCCGCCGGGTCACGGCCATGGAGACCGCGTACGCCATCGCCGTGGACCCACTCGAACCCATGAAGCAGGCCGGACCGCTGGAGCCGATCGTCGAGGCCCTGCTGATCAAGGAGCCCGACGAGCGTCCGACGGCGGAACAGACGGAACGGGCCCTACAGACCGCGTGGTGGGGCGAGTCGACGGCCGAACTGCCCCCGCCCGCCACAGAGTTGGCCGTCGCACGACCGGAGCCGAAGCCGGCGGGAAATTCCGGTCGCGGACGGCGGCGGAGCCGTAAGGGGCTCCTCCTCGGAGGGATCGCCGTGGCCGCGGCTGTGGCGGTCACGGCGTTCGTGCTGCACACGACGTCGAAGTCCGCACCCGGGCACGCGGCGAGCAGCTCCACCACCACGGCCTCCGCATCACCGGTGCCGGAGGGCTATCACCTCGTCCGTGACCGCCAACTCGGCGTCTCCTTCCCGGTTCCGGACGGCTGGAAGGCCGGCAAGCGGACGGCGGAGGGGGTCACCTACACCGACGCGACGGGCCTGGCCGGACTCACCATCGGAGTCGTCGACCCCGCGGGCCCCAACCCCAGCACGCACTTCGCGGACATCGAGGCCAACACCAAGGTCAACTACCCCACGTACCGCAGGCTGCGCATGCAGCAGACCACCTTCCAGCAACAGCCCGCCGCGATCTGGGAGTTCACCTTCCAGGGCCGGGCCCGGGTGTTCCGCGCCATCGACCTCGGCTTCGGCCGGGAGGGCGACCGCGAGTACGACATCTACCTCTCGGCACCGGACGCGAAGTGGGACACCTACCGTCCCGTCTTCGACACGGCCAGGGACGGCTTCGTGACGAGCGCGTCGTAACTCACCGCTTCACGCGGGGTGTTCGGCGCACAGACAGCCGACCCCCTTCTCGATCCAGTCCCGCTCGGCCCACTCCGGATGCCGCCGGACCATGACCTCCCGGACCTCCTCGACGATCGTCTCCTCGCTCATCGCCGAGTCGCGCCGCACCCACGTCTCGTCCCGCAGCAGCCGCAGATAGTCACGGACATCCGCGAGCAACTCCGGCCCGCCGACGGCCCCGTGGCCGGGTACGACGACCCGCGCCCCCTCACCCGCGAGCCGCTCCATCACCGCGAGCCAGCGCGTGCCGGAGACGTCGGTGTCGTACGGCGGGAACCACGGGAAGATGGCGAACTGCCCCGCCTCCACCAGGTCCCCCGTGAACAGCACACCCGCGTCCGGCACCCGGACCACCTGGTCGCCCTTGCTGTGCGCCCGGCCCGTGGCCCGCAACTGCACGACCCGGCCGCCCAGTTCGAGGTCGTACGCCTCGTCGTAGACGAGGTCGGGCTCCGGCAGCACGACATCTTCGAGGTGCCGGGCGGCCGACTCGCCGAGCCCCCGGAACATGTCGAGATAGCCGGGCCCCTTCACCTTCAGGTCCTCGGCCTGCGCACGGTTCACGAGGAACGTCGCCTCGCCCGCGAAGACCTGGGCCCCGAAGGCGTGTTCAGGGTGGAAGTGGGTCGTCGTGAGGTACAGCCTGCGTCCCTTGGCGTACTCGGACGCGAACTCCAGCACCTTCTCGGCGTTCCGCGGACCCAGGCCCGTCTCCACGACGAGCACCGCGTCCCGGCCGCCGATGACACCGATGTTGGGCACCAACTGCACCCGCCCGTCGGGTACGACCACCAGATCGCGGTCCAGTTCCCGCACGTCGGTGATGTGCACGACGGGGTCGTGCGGCACACGGTCGGCCATGGAGACTCCTCAGCAGTACGACGATCTTGTCCGCCCACCACTCCACCGCCGGACACCCGGGGGTGTCCAAGACCGATCCTGTACGGCCGATACCGCGTCGGTATCATCGCCGGTCATGGAGCTACGCACGCTGCGCTACTTCGTGGCGGTCGCCGAGGAACTCCACTTCGGCCGGGCCGCCGTACGCCTGCGGATGACCCAGCCGCCCCTGAGCCGGGCGATCAAGCAGATGGAGGCCGACCTCGGTTGTGTCCTGCTGCTCCGCTCGCCCACGGGGGTGGCGCTCACCCCGGCCGGAGTCCTGCTGCACGAGGAGGCGTGCGCCCTGCTGGCGCAGGCCGACCGGATGCGGGACCGCGTGACCGACCTGGCCGGACCGGTCACCCTGACCGTGGGCACGCTCGCGGACAGCGTGGTGCAGTTCGGCACCCGTCTTGCCGCCGCGTACCGCGAGCAGCACCCCGCCGCCCGCATCCTCATCCGTGAGTCGGACCTGACCGATCCCACCGCGGGACTACGGGCCGGGCTCGTCGACGTGGCGCTGACCAGGACACCCTTCGACGACACCGGCATCGCCACCCGCCCCCTGCTCTCGGAGCAGGTCGGCGTGGTCCTCCGTACGGACGACCCCCTCGCCCGCCACGACGGCCTGCGTCTGGCCGACCTCGCCGAGCGCCGCTGGTTCCGCTTCCCGGACGGCACGGACCCCGTATGGGAGGCCTACTGGACCGGGTCGGCGGGGGACGGCCGACGCCGTGACGGGCCCGTCGTACGGACGGCTCGTGAGTGCCTCCAGTCCGTCCTGTGGAACGGCACCGTGGGCCTGATGCCCCTCGGGCACGCCCTGCCGGAGGGGCTGACGGTGGTGCCGTTGACCGACATGCCGCCGAGCGCACTCGTCATCGCCTGGCGTGCTGCCGACGCCACTCCGCGGATCCGGTCGTTCGTGCGGATCGCCGAGGCCGTGCACCGCACGACTACCGGACCGGCTCCCGGCCGATGACCCCGTCGGCCTCCAGCGCGGTGATCTCCTGTGCCGTCAGGCCGAGTTCGGCCAGCAGCTCGTGGTTGTGCCGGCCGAGCAGGGGAGCGTGGCGAAGACGGCTGTGGACAGGGCTCTGGGAGAGCCGCACCGGCAGGGTGCTGTAGCGGGCCCGGCCGCCCACGGGGTGGTCGATCTCCTCGAAGAAGCCGCGGAACCGCAACTGCTCCAACTCGGCCTGCCGGTGCGGCTGCATCACCTTGCCCACCGGGACACCGGCCGGCCAGAGACGGTCGACGATCTCGTCCGCACCGCGCTCACGGCACCAGGCGGCGAGCTGCTCGTCGACGGCGTCATGATGCCTGTGCCGTCCCCCGGCGGTGGACAGCTCGGGGCTCGACGCCCAGCCGGGGCGGCCGAGAGCGTCGCGCAGGGCCTCCCACTGCTCGTCGGTGGCCACGGCTATCGCCACCCAGGAGTCCCGTAGGCCGAACTCGTCGTGGTCCGCGGTGAGATACAGGTTCTGCGGGGCCGCGCGAGGCCCCCGGTTCCCGGCCCGCTCCAGCAGCGCGCCGTAGGCCGAGGACTCGATGACCTGCTCGGCGGCCACGTTGAGAGCCGCGTCGACCATGGCCGCCTCCACCAGCGCTCCCTCGCCGGTGCGGCGCCGGTGCTCCAGGGCCAGCAGCAGACCGTTCAGCGCGTGGACGCCGGCGTTCGGGTCGCCGATCGAGTACGGCTCGACGGGATTGCGCTCCGGATGGCCGGTGAGCCAGGTCAGTCCCGAAGCGTCCTCGATGACGAAGGCGAACGCGGCGTTGTCGCGCCACGGTCCGTCGAGGCCGAAGCCGGGCATGCGGACCATGATGGTGTCGGGGCGCAGGGCCCGTACCGCCTCGTAGTCCAGGCCGAGTTGGTCCAGGACCCGCGGGGTGTAGTTCTCGACGATCACATCGCAGGTCGCGATCAGGCGGCGCAGCAGGTCTCGTCCCCGCTCGGTCCGGAAGTCGAGTGTCAGGCTCTTCTTGTTGGTGTTGAGGCCCGCGAAGATCGGCGACCGCTCCCACCACTGGTCCACGGTCGGCGGGACGCCCGCGATCAGCCGGGTGCCATCGGGCCGCGAGGTGGATTCCAGGTGGATCACCTCGGCGCCGAGCAGGGCGAGCACGTGCGTGCACGAGGGTCCGGCCCAGAAGGCGGTCATGTCGAGGACCCGCAGACCGCTGAACGACAGCCCGGCGTCCGTCTTTCCGGTCGTCCGACGCGTCGCGCCACGCCGGCTCCCGGTGTGCTCGCCGAGGCGCGGGGCCGGGCCCGGGGGCCGTAGCCCGGCGGGTTCCAGACGGAAGGGAGGGGCGGGCTGGAGGAAGCCGTCGCGCGGGTTGGGCAGGAAGCTCCGGCGGGCTTCGAAGTGGTCCATGGCCGGGGCGTTGGCGCCGTTGACGACCGCGGAGTTGGGGATGCGGAACGCCGTGGCCAGCTCGCGGACCTCCGCGACCGTCCGGGCGGCGATCCACTCCTGGATCACCGGGGCCGTCGCGGTGGTCCGTGCGCCGATCGAGACCGGGTTCTTCTCGTCGATCCACTCCGGGTGGCCGACCATCGCGCAGAGGTCGAAGTACTGCTGGGCCGTCGCGCACCCGAGTGCCACGAGGCCGTCCTTGGCGGTGGCCACGCCCGGTGTGTTCAGCCTGCGCGTCTGCTGCCACGGCCGGTCCAGCATGTCCCGGAACGTCACCGGGTGGTAGGTCAGGGACAGGACATGCACTTCGAGCATGGAGAGATCGATCAGTTCGCCGGTGCCGGGAGCGCGCAGTCGTACGGCCATGGTCGCGGCGGCGGCGTACGCCCCCGACACCCAGTCACCGACCTGACCGCCCACGTGGACCGGCGCCCGGTCCGGTGCGCCGCGCCCCAGGCCGACGATGCCGCCGGACCAGGCCTGCAACGTGAACTCGGTGGCCGCGCGGTCCCGCCACGGCCCCTCGAGACCGAACGGCGTGATCGACGTGACGACCAGGTGGGGGTGGGTGCGGCGGATCTCCTGGGGGGACAGGGGCGAGCCCGGCGACCACACCGCGACGTCCGCCGAATCCAGGAGCCCGCGCACCAGCTCCGGATCGCCTACGACGCTCTCCTTCGAGCAGGCGAGGAAGCTGAACAGGGCGCCGTCGTCGCCGGGTCGGATCGTGGCGCCGGATGCCGACCAGCGTCGTAGCGGATCGCCTTCCGGAGGTTCGACCTTGACGACCTGGGCGCCCCCGTCGGCGAGCAGCTTCGTGCAGTAGGCGCCGGGGATTCCCGTGGACAGGTCCACCACGGAGCAGCCGGTGAGCGGGGGCTCGGCGGGCGTGGGGGTCAAGAGTCGTCCCTTCGCTCGCGGCCCGACCTGCTCAGCCGGAAGTCCGGCGGGAAGCGGTCGTCGTTGCTGCGGACCGCGTTGGGTACGCCGCCGTCGACCGTCTCCTCGTCGAGCATCAGGTCGTTGCCGTCGGCCCGGGCCATCCCGCCGACCGATTCGAAGAGACCGGTGAGGAGGGAGCCCATGTACTCGCCCTGGTGCTGTTTGAAGATCTCGAAGAAGACCTTCTGCATGAACACCGTGTCGGTCGGCCGGGTGCGGGCGCAGGCCAGCGCGTACTTGTCCACCTCCTTCTCCAACTCGTCCCGGGGGACGACGCTGTTGAGGAAGTTGCACTCGTACATCTCCAGCGCTGTGAAGGGTCTGCCGGTGAACACCATCTCCTGGAACTTCCGCAGGCCCATCGTCTGCGCCCAGGTCCACATCCGCGGTGCCCAGCCGACGTAGCGGAAGGAGGGGTGGCCGAAGAGGGCGTCGTCGGCGGAGATCACCAGGTCGGCGTCGGCCGCCTGGTAGAAGTGCCAGCCGTAGCAGTAGCCCTTGACCTCCAGGATGCTGATCTTCTTGAAGTCCTGGAGGCTGCGGCAGCCGGCCCCGGGGTTCGCGTACCACTGGGACGGGGTCCCGCCGTAGCGGTAGGAGCCCCTGGGGGGATAGCGGACATCGTCCTTCTCGTCGAGCCCGAGCTCCGACAGGAGTGGTCCGGCGGTCGGCGCGGCGTGCATCTCCATGGTCTCGGTGATGTCGGCGCCCGAGCCGAGGTCGTCGCCGATGCCCCGGATCACCAGGACCTTCACCTCGTCGTCGACGTTGGCCCGGTGCAGCAGGTCCCCGAAGCGCAGCCGGGCCGCCGCGGTCGGTGCGTTGAGGGCGTCGGGCCGGTCCAGGGTGAGGGTGGCGATCTTCGTCTTGGGGTCCTTCTCGTAGCGGATGATCTCCTCCGCCGAGGGACGCGAGCTGTCAGCCATGTGGGTCCTAACTACCGTTTCCAGACGGGACTTGAGGTCAGAAGTTCGGCGCCGTCCGGGGTGATGAGCACCGCCTCCCGGCGCAGGACCGCGCCCACGCCCCGCCGCCAGACGTAGCCGGTCACGGCCAGGGCCATGCCGGGTTCGAGCCGTTCCTCGGCCGCGGTGGCGGGCAGGCCGGAGGTGACCACGGGCGGGTCGAAGCCCAGCCCCAGGCCGCGGGCCACGGGCATCGGAGGGAGGGGCTCGCCGGCCGTGTCGTACGCGGCGAGCAGGTCGCCGGCCGGCGCGCCCGGCCTGCACGCCTCGAACAGCAGCTCCCACAGGGTGGCGGAGCGCCGGTACAGGTCACGGACCGCGTTACGGTCGCCGCCCTCGACCGGCCAGGTGCGTCCGACCTCACCGATGTATCCGCCCGCGACCACGCCCGCCGTGAGGGACACGAGGTCGCCCGGGCCCACCCGGCCGTCCCCGTCCACCCGCCGCCAGGGATGGTCCCGGGATGTCACCCACGCCACCTCCTGGGTCGCCGGTGTGGTCACGCCGCCGGCCGCCGCTGCCTCCAGCAGTACGCCCGACAGGTGCTGCTCGCTGACGCCGGGCCGCAGTTCGGCCACCGCCGCCGCCAGGCTGGCCTCGGCCACGCCGATGGCCTGCCGGAGAGCCGCCACCTCCTCCGCCGTCTTGACCCGGCGGGCGGCGCGCATGGCGGGTTCGCCGTCGACCAGGTCGGCGAACGGGAAGGCCAGGGGCAGGAGTTGGGCGAAGGTCGGCGAGATGGTGTCCGTGCCCACCCGGCGGGCCGTGGCCGCTCCCTCGATGTCCCGGATCACCGTCACCCAGTTCATCGGGTTCCACGTCAGGCCGTACAACTGCTCGTGCGGGATGTCGTCGGGGATGCCCTCGTCCCAGGTGCTGAGCATGTGGATGGCGCCGGTGGCGCGGACCACCACGGCGGCCGGGGCGAAGGGGTGGGTGCCGGCGGTCCACAGTCCGCGGGCCCCGGTGACGTAACGGACGTTGGCGCTCCGCCCGAGGACGAGGACGTCGAGGTCGTGGGCCTCCATGTGTGCCAGCGCGCGCTCCCGCCGCCCGGTGCGGAGAGCGCGGTCGTCCGGCAGGACCTCAGTCGCCATAGGGGGCGTAGGAGTAGTCGGTCAGGGCTGTCCAGCCCTCTTCCTCGATCACCAGGACCTCCTCGCTGCGGTAGCCGCCGGTGCCGTCCTCCCAGACCACGGGTTCCAGGACGAGCACCATGCCTGCTTCGAGCACCAGTCGCGCGTCGAACTCCTCACCCAGGTCGGTGCCGACGAAGGGCATCTCGGCGGGGTCCGTGCCCATGCCGTGGCCCAGGTAGAAGTGGGGGAGCCAGGGTTTCGAGCCGCCGTTCGCGGTGATGGCGGCCCGGGTCAGGTCGGCGGCGGTGGCCCCCGCCCGCAGCACGTCCTTGACCGCGCTGTGGATGTCCCACCACTTCGTGAACTGCGCCCGCTGGCGCGGGTCCGGGTCCTGTCCGACGATCCAGGTCCGGCCGAAGTCCGAGCAGTATCCGGCGTAGTTGATGCTCACGTCGGTCCACAGGACGTCGCCCCGGGCCAGTTCCCGTTCCGTCGTGAGCAGCGGGAGGGCGAGGTCGCCGTGGGTGGTCCACACCCCGGCCGCCCGGGAGTCCGGCATCACCTGCCAGATGGGGTCGAGCACGTTGGCCAGGGCGCCGTGTTCGTAGGCCCGGCGCACGAACGCCGCCGACAGGTCGATCTGCCGCATCCCCGGCGCGAGTGACCCCTCGACGTCGGCCATGGCCCGCTCGGTGATCCGCAACGCCGTGCGGATGCAGGCCAGTTCGTCGGGCGTCTTGATCATCTTGGCCGCGCTCAGGACCATCGCGGCGTCGCCGGGCGGTCCGCCCGGGAAGAGCGTTTTCTGCGCTCTGCGCATCGCCCCGGTCACCTCGTCGACGGCGACACCCGCCCCGCCGGGCACGAGGTCGGCGACCACGGCCGCGAAGTTCCGAACCCCTTCGTCGTACTCCAGGTAGACCGGGGGATGGACGTGGTCGGCGGGCAACGGCGACTCCGCCGAGGCGCCTTCGCGGAACGGCATGAACAGATGGGGCCACGGGTCGTCCGCCACGACCACCGCCACGGGACGGTCGACGTGCGCGAGACCGGAGTCGCCGAGCGGCCAGCTCGCTCCGGTCGCATAGGTCACCGCGTTGTTGCCGAGCAGGATCAGGGCGTCCACGCCCTGGCCCGCCATGGCCGTTCGCAGCCGTGCGCCGCGTTCACGGTTCATGCGGGTCAGGTCGGGTGCGGCCGGGATGTCGATGACGGTCATTGCCGTCTCCCTCACGAGGTCATGGAGCTTCGCCGTCGTTTCTCGTGGTCCGGGCCGGCACTACAGGCCGAGGTACTCCCTGATGTTGCCGCTGACCACGCGGGCGGCCTTCTCGGGCCCTACGGCGTCCACGACCATGGCGATCGACTTCTCCGAGTAGCCGAACGTGCTCTCGTTGTGCGGGTAGTCGGCCGACCACATGACCCGGTCCACCCCGATCCGGTCGACCAGTTCGAGGCCGAGCGGATCGACCATGAAGGACGCGTACATGTGGTGGTCCCAGTAGTGCTGGACGTCGTGCTCCACCGGACGGTCGAGCATGTGCCGGTAGGAGGCGAGGAGGTGTTCCGCGTCCTGGAGCGCGGAGGGGACCCAGTTCACGCCCCCCTCGAACCACCCGACGCGCAGCCCCGGATGACGGTCGAGGATGCCGCCGAGGACGTACCTCCCGAACATCTCCCGGTACGGCGCCACATTGGCCACCATGCCGACGGCGATGGCGTTGACCTCGCACGGGGCCTTGAGTCCCGTCTCGCCGATGTGGTGGGAGACCGGGAGCCCCGCCTCCTCGATCGCGTCCCAGACCGGGATCATCGCGGCGCCGGAGTAGTCGATCGGGTTGCCCGCGTCGTCCTGTCCGGGGTTCAGCGGCATCAGGAAGGTCTTCAGCCCCAGGCCCTTCATCTCCTCAAGGGTCCTGCGGGCCCCTTCCGCGTCCCACCAGTTGATGAGCCCGACGCCGTAGAAGCGGCCCCCGGAGCGTTCCTGCAACCCGGCGATGTACTCGTTGTAGATCCGGAAGCAGAGCTCGCGGACCTCCTTGTCGGGGTAGTGGAACAGGGCCAACAGCGCGTTGGGGAACGCCAGTTCCTTCGCGATGCCGTCCGAGGCCAGCTCCTCGATACGCCCTTCGAGGTTGTTGCTGCCGGCGCCGGCGAGGGGGTCGTACTGCATGAGCACATGACTGAACTCGCCCGGCAGGAACGACTTTCCGCCCATTCCCAGCTCGTAGGCGCCGTCCTCGTACCAGACCCGCGGTGCCTGGTTCCTGAGCCGCTCGGGGAAGCGGTCGTGGAAGATGTCGTCCGCGAGGGAGATGTGGTTGTCGGCGGAGAACACCTCCGTGCCCGGCGGAAGACCCGGCGAGGAGCCCTCGGCGTGGCCGTGCCGGTCCTTGGGCGGGCCGAAGCCCTCAGGGGGATACAGGGTGGATGACTGGCTGGACATCATTGTCCTCCATGGGAGCCGCGGGTTTCACTTCCGTGCGTGGTTCGTCTGCTCCTGCCGGGCGGGGGAGTGGGCGGGTCAGGCCCGCAGGGGCTTCGGGCCCGCCGTGGTCCCGCCGTCGATCGTCAGTACCGTTCCGGTGGTGTGCTGCGAGCGGTCGCCGCCCAGGTAGGCGACGGCTTCCGCCACGTCCCTGGGGGTGCCCTGTCGCTGTAGCGGCTGTACGGCCGCCATGTGGGCGCGGATGCGCCGGGTCATCTCCTCGGCGTCTCCTTCCTGCCCGGCCGCCGTCGCGGAGGACAGCAACTGCGTCGGGATTCCGCCCGGGGCAACGCAGTTGACGCGGATGCCGTACTCGGCGAGGTCGACGGCCACGCCCTTGGTGAAGTGGATGACCGCGGCCTTCGAGGCGCGGTAGGTCGGCACGCTCGCGCCGGCCTGGATCCCGCCTATGGAGCTGACGTTGACGATGGAGCCGCCGCCGTTCGCCGCCATGTGCCGGGCCGCGGCCTGGGTGCCGACCATCACGCCGAGCAGGTTGACCGAGAGGACGCGCTGGAAGTCGGCGAAGTCCTCGTCGAGGAAACGCTGGTGCATGGCACCCGACACACCGGCGTTGTTGACCATGAGGTGCAGGCCGCCGAACTCCTTCACCGCGAAGTCGACGAGTCCCCGGACCTGTTCGGCGTCCGCGACGTCCGTCCGCCGGAAACGGACGTCCGGGCCGTAGCCGTTCGCCAGTGACTCGCCGAGGTCCGGGTCGAGATCGGCGATGACGACCCGGGCACCGTCCTCAAGCAGCCTCTCGACGGTCGCGCGTCCCAGGCCGGCCGCTCCGCCGGTGACCACGGCGACCTTCTCCGACAGTTCCTCGGTCATCGCGGTCACTCCCATGTGACGGGCAGCGAGTAGACGCCGTAGGCCAGCCGGTCGTGCTTGAACTGGATCCGGTCCAGCGGCTCGGCCAGGCGCAGGGTGGGGATCCGGCGGAAGAGCGTGCCGTAGACGACCTGGAGCTCCACGCGGGCGAGTTGCTGGCCCACGCACTGGTGGATGCCGAAGCCGAACGCGTTGTGGTGACGGGCGTTCTCCCGGCCCAGGTCCAGTGCGTCGGGGTCGGGGAAGAAGTGCGCGTCCCGGTTGGCGCTGAAGAGTTCGATGATGATGCCCTCGCCGGCGCGGATCACCTCGCCGCCGATCTCGATGTCCTCCTTGGCGATCCGCCGCTGGCCGCCGTGGATGATGCCCAGGTAGCGCAGCAGTTCCTCCACCGCGCCCGCGACGACCTTCGGGTCGTCCGTGTCCCGCAGGACCGCCAGCTGGTCGGGGTGCTCCAGCAGCGCGACGACGGCGAGACCGATCATGTTGGCGCTGGTCTCGTGGCCCGCGATGAGCAGCCCCGTGCCCATCATGGCCGCCTCGGACACGCTGATGTCGCCGGAGGTGACGAGTGCCGCGATCTCGGACAGCGCGTCGTCCGCGGGTTCGGCGGCCTTCTTCTCGACGAGCCGCACCAGGTATTCGTTGAGCGACCCGAAGGTCCGCATGCTCTCCTCGGCGGACACGTTGTGGGCGATGCCGCGCGCGGCGTTCTCCTGGAAGAAGTCGTGGTCCTCGTAGGGCACGCCCAGCAGCTCGCTGATCATCAGGGTCGGCAACGGCAGTGCCAGCGCCTCGACGAGGTCGGCCGGCTTCGGTCCGGCCAGCATCGCGTCGATCAGCTCGTCGGTGATCTTCTGGATGCTGGGGCGCAGCGCCTCCACCCGCTTGAAGGTGAACGGCTTGGTCATGATCCGGCGGAACCCGGTGTGCTCGGGGGCGTCCGAGTTGAAGACCGAACGCGGGCGGTAGTCCACCGCCGCGGCCATGCCCTCGTGCCAGTGCGGGAATCCGGGCAGCCGTTCGTCGACACTGACCCGGGGATCGCCGAGCAGAACGCGCTGCTCGGCGTGGCCGGTGACGATCCAGGGGGTGCTGCCGTCCCAGATCCGCACCTTGGCGAGGGGCTTCTCGGCGGTCAGCTCCCGCAGGGCCGGGGGCGGATCGAACGGGCAGCCCTCCGCCCGTGGCATCGGCCACTCGGGGACCTCGGCAGGGCTGCCGGGTGCGGCGCCTGTCAGTGCGTCGGGCATGTCCATCCTCACGGTGTCGTCCGGGTTGTCTACTGCGCGATGTGGATCGCCAGCGCGGGGCAGACGGCGGCCGCCTCACGGGCGTTGTCTGCCAGCTCGGCGGGCGGGTCGTCGGTCAGCAGGACGACGACCCCGTCCTCGTCACGCTGGTCGAAGACGTCCGGCGCGGTGGCCGCGCACTGGCCGGCCGCAACGCATCTGTCCTGCTCGACGGTTATTTTCACGGGCTGCTCCCTCATGGCCGTCGGGGCAAAACGGCGCCCTTCGTGGGCTCCGTCGACCGCGCCTCCGAGTGAACTCCCGGCCTCCTGCTAAGTCAATCGATTGATTCAAAATTTACTGAGACGGGTCGGTGGATCTTCTGTGGTGGTGCGGTGGGGCGAGGAGGCCGACGGTCCGTCAGGAGCTGTGTGTCACGGGTGCCGACCACAGGCCGACGATCGCGTCGACCAGTCCGTCCGCGGCGTCGTGCCAACTGGCTCTCGGTGTCGGGGTGTTGAGGGCCAGGGCGCGCTCACGCTCGGCGCACGTGTAGAGGATCACGTTCCGGGTCATGGAGGTGCGTTCCGCGCGCACCTCGGCCGGCAGGTCGGGCAGGCACCGGTGCAGGCCGTCGAGGATCTGCCGCCACACCGGCAGGTCGAGGGTCTCGGCGACCAGGATCTCGCGCAGCGCGGGGTCGGCCATCACCTGGGCGCAGAACCGCGCGAACCACGTGGGGCTGCCCAGCTCGGCCAGGTACTCGGGGGTCGGCCGCACCAAGCACGCGACCCAGTCCCGGAGTTGGGCGGAGTCGCCGGTCTCGGCCAGCAGGCGCTCGCTCAGGCGCTGGATCCGCTCGGCGTGATGACGGGCGATCGCCCGCACCAGGTCCGTCTTGGTGCCGAAGTGGTAGCCGACCACGGCGGTGTTGCCCTGCCCCGCCGCCTCGCTGATCTGCCGGTTCGACACGGCGTACACACCGCGCTCGGCGAACAGGCGCTCCGCCGTGCTCCGGATGAGCTCCCGGGTCACTCTGACCTGCTCGGCCCGGACACTCCTACCCGTCATGTCCACCACCGTACCGGGACCGTGCGCGGCCGGTCGCTCCCACCTGCCCCTGGACGGAGATCAACCGGGTGACTTACGTTCTAGGCCGCGTCGGACCAACGGGACAAGTCGTCGCGAGACGGTGCCATGTCCCGGAACGGCGGTGGGGACGATGGCGGGCGGGACGCGACGGGACGAGCAGGTCAGGGCGACGCGGACAGCGCTTCTGGACGCGGCGGAGCGGCTGTTCGCCGAACACGGGGTGCACGCGATGTCCAACCGGCAGATCAGCGAGGCCGCGGGCCAGGGCAACAACACCGCCGTCAGCTACCACTTCGGCACCAAGGCCGATCTGGTGCGGGCCATCGTCCGACGGCACGCGGAACAGATCGAGCGCGTCCGCGTCCGCATGCTGGCCGACATCGGGGACTCCACCGAACTCCGCGACTGGGTCGACTGTTCGGTGCGCCCCGTCACCGGCCACCTGGCGGCACTCGGCCGCCCCAGCTGGTACGCCCGGTTCATCGCGCAGGTCTCGGCCGATCCCGCCCTCTACGCCATCACTGAGGAGGAGTTCTTCGGGGCCTCCCCGTCGCTGTGGAAACTGGAGGAGGGCCTGACCCGCTGTGTGCCCGTCCTACCGGCAGGGGTGCACGCCGACCGTGCCGTCATGACCCGGCACCTGATCGTGCAGATGTCCGTCGAGCGGGAACGGGCCCTCGCCGACGACACCCCCACCACCCGGTCGACCTGGCACGACACCGCCGACGGCCTCGTCGACGCGATCGTCGCGCTGTGGCAGGCACCGGTGACGACGGGGCCGCCGCCGGCGAAGTGACCGTGGTCGGGCCGCAGTTGAGAGCCATGGGCGGCCGTTCCACTCACCGGGAGTACGAACACCCCGCCCGGCCTCCCTCCCTACCGTGTGCTCACCTGTCGGCACCCGGTCAGGGGCTGCCGCGCCGGAACGCGGAGGGAGACCAGGCCGATGACCGACTGGGACCACTCGACCGACTTCTTGGTGGTGGGGAGCGGTGCGGGCGTCACCGGAGCGATCCGGGCACGGGCGCTCGGCAAGGAAGTTCTCGTCGTGGAGAAGACCGACCGGTTCGGCGGGTCGACCTGCATGTCGGGCGGTGTGATGTGGCTTCCCGACAACCCGCTCATGCGACGCGAGGGCGTGACCGACTCGGCCGACGCCGCACTCAGGTACTTCGCCACCGTCGTCGGTGACGCGGGCCCGGCGTCGTCGCCCGCCCGCAGGCAGACCTACGTCAGTGCCGGTGCCGAGATGGTCGACTTCCTGGAGTCCGAAGGCATGGAACTCCGGCGCTGCGAGGGCTACAGCGACTACTACTCCGGCGTCCGGGGCTGCGAGGGCGGCTCGGCGCGCGGCAGGTCCATCGAGGCGAAGGTCTTCGACAAGAAGCGGCTCGGTCCGTGGCAGGACCGGATCCGCCCCGGCTTCGCGGGCGGCCTCGCCGTCTACACCGGTGAGGCGTCACGCCTGACCCTGATGCGGACACGGGTCGGGCTGACCGTCCTGGCCAGGGCGGGGGCACGTACAGCCCTCGGCCGGATCCGCCGGCAGCGGCTCGTGACGAACGGGGTGGCCCTGTCCGCCCGGCTGCTCCAGATCCTGCTACGACAGGACGCCACCGTCTGGCTCGACTCCGCCCTGACCGACCTCGTCGTCGAGGACGGGCGGGTCGTCGGCGCTGTCGTCCACCGGGGCGGTCGTGACCTCCGGATCCGCGCCCGGGACGGCGTGCTGCTCGCCGCCGGAGGCTTCGCCCGCAACAAGGAGATGCGGGCGGAGCACTCGGGTGGCCGGCCCACCAGCGACCGGTGGACCTCGGCCAACCCGGGCGACACCGGGGAGACGATCCGGATCGCCATGGCACACGGAGCCGCCACGGACATGCTCGACGAGGCGTGGTGGATGCCCTCGTGGATCATGCCCGACGGCACCCCCAACATGTGCATGTCCGAACGCACCAGGCCCGGCTCGATCATCGTGGACACGGAGGGCCGCCGGTACTTCAACGAGGCGGTCGCCTACCAGGAGGCCGGCCAGCAGATGTACGCACACGACCGGGAGTCCGGAGGCGCGGTGCCGTCCTGGCTCGTCATCGACTCCCGGCACCGCAGCCACTACCCGTTCGGGATGTCCCCTCCCGGCCGCACACCGAAGGAGTGGATCACCAGCGGCGCGATGAAGCGCGCCGACAGCCTGGAGGACCTCGCCCGGCAGTGCGGAATCGACACCGGCGGACTCCTCAAGACCGTCGAGCGGTTCAACACGCTCGCGGCCCGGGGAGTCGACGAGGACTTCCACCGTGGGGAGGGCGACCACGAGAAGTTCTACGGCGACCCCACCCACGCCCCCAACCCCTGCCTGGGGCCCGTCTCGAAGCCGCCGTTCTACGCGGTCGCCCTGTACCCGGGGGACATCGGCACCAGCGGGGGAATCCTCTGCGACGAGTTCGCTCGGGTGCTCGACACCGAGGGCAACCCGGTCGACGGGCTCTACGCCACCGGCAACTGCACCGCGTCCGTGATGGGACGCAAGTACCTCGGCGCGGGCGCCAGCATCGCCGCCTCGGCGGTGTTCGGACACGTGGCGGCGAACCACGCGTCCTCGGCGGGACGGGGGCCGGGCGGCAACGACGCCGACTGACCGTACGGGCACCACGCGGTGGCCGGAACCCGTGCCGCCCCGGGTGCGCACATCCCCGTGGGCCGAACCGCACGAGACCCCCTGCACCGGTCTTGCCTCCGCGGCCCCCGCCCCGTTACGTTGCGGCAAAGTTACTGGCCAGGTACGCGATGCGGTCCGGCGCATCGGTGTTCGGCGAGCGGAACGGGCATCGGGTGACAGGTCGCGGCAAGGGGCAACTGGAGGCGCAGTACGGCCTCCTGACGAGCATCGCCGCCGAGGCGGGGGTTTCGCTCAGCACGGTGTCCAAGGTGGTGCACCGGCGCCGGGACGTCGGCGCCAGGACGCGCGAGCGGGTCGAGGAACTCCTCGCCCGGCACGGCTTCGTGCGCCCCTGGGAGCGCGATCCCGCCACACCCCGGCAGATCATCGCGGTGTTCCGGGACCTGTCCGGGCCGTACACGCTGGAAGTGGTCCGCGGCATCGTGGACGCGGCCGGCGCGCTCGGCATCGACGTGGTCACCGGGACGACGAGCCGGCGGTCGATCTCCGGGTGGCTGGAGCAGTGCGTGGCGCTCGGCGCGGCCGGGATCGTCATCGTGATCTCGATGCTGTCCGAGGAGGACCAGCGCCGTATCGTCGAGCAGCGGATCCCGGTGGTGCTGATCGACCCGCTCAGCGCACCCTCCGAGGACATCCCCAGCATCGGCGTGACGAACTGGAGCGGCGCCCGCGACGCCGTACAGCACCTGCTGGGGCTCGGGCACACCCGGATCGGCATGGTCGCGGGCCGTTCGCACTCCCTGGCCGGGGCGGCTCGCGTGCACGGCTACCGGGCCGCGCTGGAGGAGGCCGGGATCGCCTACGATCCGGCGATCGTCCGCTCCACCGACTTCGACTACGCCGAGGCCCTCGCCACCGCAGGCCAGATCCTGCGCGCCGACGACCCGCCCACGGCCGTCTTCGCGGCCAGCGACGCACAGGCGCTCGGCGTGCTGGAGGCGGCCCGGCAGCAGGGCCTCGCGGTACCGGACGACCTGGCGGTCATGTCCTTCGACGACACCCTCGTCGCGGCGATGGCCTGCCCGCCGCTCAGCGCCGTACGCCAGCCCTTCGAGGAGCTGGGGCGCGAGGCGACCAGAGTGCTCCTCGAACTCGCCCAGGGGCGGCCGCCCGTGTCCCCGCGCATCGAGCTGGCCACGGAACTCGTGCTGCGGACCTCGACCTCCGTGCGCCGTCCCGCGCAGCACGTCAATACCGCGTAACTCCCCATCCTGCGAAACACTTTCGACACGTGCCGGTGACATCGCGGTGTCGCATCCGAATACTGGCTTCCTGCTCCGCACCCCCATTCCATCCCCCTGGGACCTCCGGAAACTCCGGACTCCCCTGGAACGTGGTGCGCGCCTTCCCCCGGTGAAAGGAACGCCGTTGACTAGATCTTGGGCGCGAAAGGCTTTCGCTGCGGCGACCGCCTTCGGCATGGGCGTGGCATTCGCCATCGCCTCCACGACGAGTGCGTCGGCCTATCAGCCGAGTCCCGCGAATCTGTATACGGCGACCAACACCGCCGCGTGCAACAAGAGTCCGTGTGTTCTCTATCCGAAGTCGGCCCAGTTGGCGGACGGCCGGATCGTGGCCACCTTCGAGAACGACCAGACCGCTCCGGTGGGCCAGACACTGCCCGTCTACAAGAGCGACGACGACGGTACGACGTGGGCGAAACTGTCCGACGTCAAAGCCCCCGCGTATCTCTCCAGCGACTCCAAGTACGCGAAATACACGAGCAATTGGACCAACCCGTATCTCTACGTCCTCCCGCAGAACGTCGGCAGCCTGACCGCCGGCACCCTGCTGCTCGCGAGCATCGTCTCCGGCGACGACTACTACTACCAGGAGCAGAAAGCCGCCAACTCCAGCTGGATGCCCACCAGTGACGGCGACCGCAAGGACGTGGCGCTCGCCCTCTACTCCAGCACGGACGACGGCGCGACCTGGGCCATCCAGAACATCATCACCGCCGGCGGCTGGCAGGGCGGCAGCGCGGGCAACGTCGGCCGCGTCTCGACGGCCAACACCTACGCGCAGGTCGACCCCGTCTGGGAACCCCATCTCCTCGCCCACAACGGCACGTTGATCGCCTACTACTCCGACGAGGACGACTACACCGGCTACAACACCACCACCGGTGCCCCGACCCTCGACCCGGACAACGCCACGGCGACGGACTCCGGCGGCCAGGTCCTTCTGCACCGCACCTGGGACGGCGGCAGCACAACGTCCTGGAGTTCTCCGGTAGTTGACGTCCCGGGCTCCACGGTGAGCATGGGCAACGGCAAGACCGAGATCGGCGGCGGCCGGCCCGGCATGACGACCATCGCCCCGACGACCGACGGCAAGTGGCTTCTGACGTACGAGTACTGGGGCGGCGGCACCAACGTCCGCTACCGGATCTCCGACGACCCGACGAAGTTCTTCTCCGCCACGGACGCCGCGATCACCGCACTGCCCGTGCCCTCGGGCGGGGCGACTCTGGCCACCGGTGGCAGCCCCGTCCTGCTCCCGATGCCGGACGGCCGGATCGTCTACAACGCCTCCGGCAGCGGCGACGTCTGGGTGAACGAGTCCGGGCTGTCCACCGGCACCTGGAAGGAGTACAAGACCTCGATCGCCGCCGGGTACAGCCGCATGCTCCAGTACGTCGACGGCACCGGACGCGTCCTCGTGCTCCAGGCCTCGTGGAGCGGGGGCAGCATCGGCCCGGTGAAGTACGCCGAGGTCGACCTCGGCCGCTCCGACGGCGCCTACTACCGCCTCGTCAACCGGCTCACCGGCCAGGTGCTCAGCACCGCGTCCGGCAAGACGCAGGACGCGAACCTCACCGGGAACACCCCCGACCTCGTCCTGGCAGCCGACACCGCAGCCAATACCCAGCGTTGGCACCTCACCGCCAAGGGCAGCAATGTGACGCTGCTCAACAAGGCCGGGGGCCGCTCGGTCGCCATCTGGACCGGCACCGCGACGGCGGGGCAGAAGCTGGCCCAGTGGGTCGACGACGGCGCCACCGACAAACAGTGGACCCAGGTCGCCTCGTCGACCAGCGGCTACTACAAGCTCCGCTCGGTCCTCAACACCAGCCTCTACATGACCGGTTCGACCGCGGGCGGCTCCGTCACCGTGGCGGCGGCGACCACCGACGGCTCCCAGGACTGGCAACTGGTCCAGGACCCGCTCCCCACCACCTCCACCTTCACCCTGAAGGGCACGTACTCCAGCCGCTGCCTCGACGTCCCGAACGGCGCGACGGGCGTCCAGGTCCAGATCTACGACTGCTCAGGCAACGCCAACCAGACCATCACGCAGACCACGGCCGGCGAACTCCGCGTCAGCGGCAACTGCCTGGCCGCGAACGGTGACGGCACCACCGCGGGCACCACGCTCATCCTCTGGGCCTGCAACGGGAAGTCCAGCCAGAAGTGGGCGTTCCGCGTGGACGGCACGATCGTCAACCGGGCCAACGGCCTGGTCATCGACGTGACCAATTGGGGTACGGCCAACGGCTCGAAGGTCGAGCTGTGGACCGGGCTGGGCAACGCGACCCAGCAGTGGAGCCGCGCCTAGGCACACGACAGAAGCGGCGCCACCGTCGGACACGGTGGCGCCGCTTCGTGCAAGTGCCTCTGCTGCTACTCCCGTTCGACGCTCACCGGCACCGCGTGCTGCCGCAGAACCGTCGCGTCCCGCTCCTCACCGACGAGTCGGATCGTCTCCCGCACCGGCGTGTCCAGGCTGGAGGAGCCCACCTCCAGCAGGATCTCGCCGGGCTCGACGACGCGCGTGCCGGCCAGGCCGGTGAACGCCAGCCGGTCGGTGTGGACATGGAAGCGGACCGTCGCCCGCTCGCCCGGTTCGAGGGCCACCTTGGCGAAGCCGAGCAGGGACCGCACCGGCCGGGTCACCTGGGCGACCGGATCGATCGCGTACAGCTGGACCGTCTCGGCACCCGCGACCGCCCCCGTGTTCCGCACCCGCGCGCCGACCGTGAACTCGCCGTCCACCGGCACCAGTTCACGGTCCACACCGAGCCCGTCGATCTCGAAAGTCGTGTACGACAGGCCGTGCCCGAAGGGGAACGCCGGTGACGGATCGAGGTTGGACAGCCAGCTCTGCCGGTCGCCGAGCGGCGCATGGAGGTAGGTGTACGGCTGGCCGCCGGGCGTGGTCGGGAGCTGCACGGGGAGTTTGCCGCTGAAGTTCGCCCGACCGGCGAGGAGTTGGGCCACGGCACGGCCGCCCTCCTCGCCCGGCAGGAAGACCTGCACCATGGCGGCGGCGGAGGACGCGAACCGGCCCACCGCGTACGGTCGGCCACTGCTCACGACCAGGACGACCGGCCGCCCGGTCGCCAGCACCGCCCCGACCAGCTCCTCCTGCACGCCCGGCAGACGCAGATCCTCCACGTCACAGCCCTCGCCCGAGGTGCCGATCCCGAACATGCCGGCCTTGTCACCGACGACCAGCACGGTGAGGTCGGCCGCGGTGGACGCCTCCACAGCGGCCGCGATGCCGGACCGGTCGGCCTCGCGGATCGGGCAGCCCTGCGCGAACTCCCACTCCACACCGGGCAGTTCGGCCGTCAGAGCATCGCGCAGGGAGACCGCCTCGACACCGTTGCCGAGGTCGTCGCGTTCGGCGAGCACGTGGTTGGGGAAGCTGTAGCAGCCGAACATGGTGCGTACGTCGTCGGCGCACGGGCCGATGAGCGCGATCCGGCCGGTCGCCGGGAGGGGCAGGACACCGTCGTTCGACAGCAGAACGGCACTCGACTGGGCCACGGCATGGGCGAGTTGGCGGCTCCGAGGCTTGTCCAGGTCCAGTTCGCCGGCGCGCAGGGCGGGCGGGCGCGGGTCCCAGTCGGCGTCGAGCAGTCCGAGTTCCACCTTCTGGCGCAGCACCCGGCGCACCGCCCGGTCCACGAACTCCTCGTCCACCAGGCCCTGTTCGACGGCGAGCACGAGGGCATCGCCGAAGCCGCGCTGATCGGGCAGCTCGACGTCCATCCCGGCCCTCAGGGCGAGCGCGCCCGCCTCGGGCAGGTCGGCCGCGACCCGGTGGGCGTTGACCAGGAAGGGCAGGGACCAGTAGTCGGAGACGACAGTCCCCTCGAAACCCCAGGCGTCGCGCAGGACTTCGGTCAGCAGCCAGCGGCTCGCGGCGGGCGCCTCGCCGTCGATGTCGGCGTACGAGTTCATGACCGACCGCACACCTGCCGCGACGAGTCGTTCAAACGGCGGGAGGATCACGTCGAAGAGCTCGCGGCGGCCCACGTGCACGGGGGCGTGGTTGCGGCCGCCCATCGAGGCGGAGTACCCGGCGAAGTGCTTGAGGGTCGCGTACACCCCGGCGCTCTGTAGGCCGGTGACATACGCCTCGGCCAACTCGCCCACCAGGTACGGGTCTTCGCCGTAGGTCTCCTCGCAGCGGCCCCAGCGGTAGTCACGGATGACGTCGACGACGGGGGAGAGGCCCTGGTGGACACCGGCCTCGGCCATGTCGGAGCCGATGGCCTCGCCCACCCTGCGGATCAGCGCGGGGTCGAAGGTGGCCGCCATGCCGAGCGAGGTGGGGTAGATGGTGGCACCGTAGGCCGTGAAGCCGGTGAGGCACTCGTCGTGGGCCATGGCCGGGATGTCGAACCTGCTCTGCGCCATCACCTGTCGCTGGTGCCGGTCCAGCAGGCGGGCGTGCTCAAGGGCGGGCCGGGGCAGGGTGCCGTAGGGGCGGGTGAGCTGGCCCAGACCGTGCCGGGCGGTCTCGTCGAGGTCGCCGACGCGGCCGAAGTGGTTGCTGCCCGGGGCCACTTCGGGACCGTCGGCCTCGATGTCCTCCCAGGTACTGCTCAACTGCGCGACCTTCTCCGGCACGGTGAGCCGGGCGAGCAGTGCCTCGACGCGTTCGGCGACGGGCAGGGCGGGGTCGGTCCAGGGGCGGTCGCTCTCCTCCTGGGGGAGGCCGCCGTGGTCGGGCATGGTGGTCGTCATTCACGACTCCTCGGTGTTGCGCGGGCACGCCGACGGGGCCGGGCGCACGGCCCGGCCGTCGTAACGGTGTGAACTGCCCGGTGGTGGGGGCTACTTGGAGAAACCGGCGGTGAGACCGGCGACGAGCTGACGGCGGGCCAGGATGAACAGGGCCAGCATCGGCAGGGTGGAGAGCACCACCGCGGCCATCGTGGACGGCACGTCGATGCCGAACTGGCCGCGGAACAAGGTCAGGGCCAGGGGCAGTACGGCCTTGTCGCCGCTCTGGGTCAGGATGAGGGGGAAGAGGAAGCCGTTCCAGACCTGGAGGCCGTCGTAGACGGCGACCGTCATCAGCGCCGGACGGGCCAGTGGCGCCGCGAGCGACCAGAGCATGCGCCAGTCACCGGCGCCGTCGACGATCATCGCCTCGAACAGCGAACGGGGCACGTCCCGCAGGAAACTGACCAGGATCATCACGGTGATCGGCAGTGCGAACGCCGCCGAGGGCAGGACGATCGCGAGCAGGCTGTCGTAGAGATGCATGCGGATGATCAGCAGGTACACCGGGATGATCACCGCTTGGAGCGGGATCGCCAGGCCCAGCAGGAACAGGCGGAAGGACACCCGGGAGAAGCGGGTGCCGGCGTTGCGGACGATGGAGAACGCGGCCATCAGCGCCACGGCGACGGCGATGACGACCGTGCCCGCCGTGACGACGACGCTGTTGATCAGATAGGTCGTGAAGTCGCTGTCCAGGACGGTCCGGTAGCTGTCGAGCGTCGGATGGCTGGGCAGGGCGAGGGGGCTGTCGGAGGTGAAGTCGGACTGGCTGCGGAGGCTGGTGACGACGAGCCAGTAGATGGGGACGACGACGATCGCCGTCCAGAAGAGCGTGGCACCGCTGGTGAGAGTGCGGCGGAGGATCCCGGGCACGGGGTTTCGCCGGACGGTCCTGGGTGGCACCGCCCGGTGGGTGGGGACGGTCTGCCGTCCGGTGGCGGTGCGGGTCTTGGTCACGGTGGTGCTCACATGCCCTCCTGCTGGCTGTCCATCCGGGTGAAGCCGGACAGGCGGGTGGTCAGCAGCGACAGGCCGAGGCCGAACACCACGAGAAGAGTGGCCACGGCGCTGGCCCGGCCCATGTCGTGGGCCTGGAAACCGGTGATGTACATGGAGAGGGGAAGGACCCGGGTGGCGGTGCCGGGCCCGCCGGTGCCGCCCGACAGGACGAAGATCAGGTCGAAGTAGGTGAGCGAGCCGACCAGCATGAGCGTGGTCGACGTGACGAACGTGTACTTCAGCTGCGGCAGCGTGATGTGCAGGAAGCGCGTCACCGGCCCGGCGCCGTCGAGCGCGGCGGCCTCGTACAGGGCGGTCGGGATCTGCCGTATCCCCGCCTGGTAGAGCAGGGCGTGGAACGGCACGAACTGCCAGGCGATCACGAAGATCACGGTGTACAGGGCGAGTTCGGGCGAACCGAGCAGCGGCTTGGCCAGCCAGTGCAGACCGGGCGTGGAGCCGATGCCGAAGGACGGGTCCAGCAGCGCCTGCCAGGTCAGGCCGATCGCCACGGCGGACAGCAGCAGCGGCAGGAAGAACAGCACCGCGAACAGGGCGCGCAGCCGGCCCTTGGGCGATTGGAACAGGCCGAGCGCCAGGGCGATCGGCGTCTGCACCAGCCAGCTGACCAGCATCACTTTGACGGTGAGCCACAGGGACTGCCAGGTGGCGCCGTCGGTGAGGACGGACGTCCAGTTGGTGACGCCCGCCCAGCCGACCGAGCCCAGGCCGTCCCAGCGGGCGACGCTGAGCGCCGCCACGCCGACCAGGGGGACGAAACCGAACAGACCGAAGAGGAGTAGGGCCGGGGCGGCCATGAGGAGGCCGCTCCCTCCTCTCCGGCGTGCGGGAGTGGTGGTGATGGTCACGACCCCGCCTTGCTCATGTTCACTCCGAACTCCGCGGGCGCGATCTGCCGCAGGAACGACTTGTCGGTGTTGGTCAGCAGCGGGTCGGCCTGGTCGGACGGCAGCGCCTGGTCCCACGAGAGCTGGAAGCTCGGGGCCTTGTCCACCAGGTCGTAGACGAACGTCAGCCACGCCTTGTCCGTGGACGACTTCACCGCGGCGAGCTTCGAGTCGAGGCCCTTGACCGGCGGGACGCTGCCGGAGGCGAGGTAGGCGTCGACCTGGGAGCCGTTGAGGACGTAGTCCTTAAGGTACGTCAGCGCCTCGGACTTGTTCTTGGACGACTTGTTCAGCGACAGGAAGTTCGACGGGTTGCCGACGATGTTCGTCGGGCTGCCGGCGCCGCCGGTCAGGGCCGGGAACGCGGTGTAGCCCAGCTCGCCCTTCTTCAGGAAGTCCGGCGCGGCCTTGGCTATGTTGGCGTACTCCCAGGTGCCCATCACCTCCATCGCGGCCTTGCCCGTGTAGAGCAGCGCGGTCGAGGCGCCCTGGTCGTAGCTGACGGAGGACGCGTTGTCCCCGAAGGCGCCGGCCTTGGCCAGGTCCTGGAGCTTCTGGTTGGCCTTGGTGACCGACGGGTCCTTCCAGGCGGCCGCGTCACCGGAGGCGATGTTGCTGAACACGCGGGAACCGCCGGTCCGGTCCAGCAGGTACTCCAGGTACATCAGCGTCGGCCACTTGGAGTTCGCCGCGAGGGACAGCGGGGTCACGCCCTTGCCCTTGAGCTTCTTCACGGCCGCGAGGAGGTCGTCGTACGTCTTCGGGGGCTGGACGCCCGCGTCGGACAGCACCTTCTTGTTGTAGTAGAGGACGACCGGGGCGAGGCCGTTGACGGGCACGCCGTAGACCTTGCCGTCGAAGGTCGCGCTCTGCATCACGCTGTCGGTGTACCGGTCCGCGTTCACGTCCGAGGCGTTCAGGACGTCGACCTTGCCGGCCTTGACGTAGTCGTTCAGGGCGCCGCCGCCCCAGTTGAAGAAGAGGTCCGGGGCCTGGTTCGCGCCGAAGGCCACGCGCAGCTTCTGCTTGTAGTCGTCGTTGGCGAACAGCCGCAGGGTGATCTTCGCGTCGGCGTGGTCCTTGTTGTAGGCGTCGACCGACTGCTTGAGGATCGTCTGGTCGTTGAGCGCCCACATCGTCAGGCCCTTCGACGAGGAGCTGCTCGACGGGCCCGAGGACCCGCAGGCGGCAAGGCCCGCGGCCGCGGCCAGGGTGACCGCGGCTGCGACGGCGCGTCGGATTCTCGGACTTCCGAGATGTCCGCTGACCGGGATTCCCCGCATGGTGTGCCTCTCTTCTTTCGGCATGCCGTAGGTGCGCAAGGCAGAGCGGAAACGGATACCGGACCGAAAGGCTTTCGGATGCCCCACCGCGGGTCGCCTGCCTGCTGGCCGGGACACTGACACGGAATTCACACCCAGGACAAGCACGGGAAATTCCTCGGTTACGAAAGACTTTCGTACACCGTCCAGGACGGGGTCCTACGGCGCCCCACACGTTCGGTGGCTGGTAGTCGCCGTCCGGGAAGCATCCCTTCCGCGGCTCACCGGATCGCTTGCTCCGGCTGACGGTGTGGGCGTTGAACGCGTAGGACCTGGCGAGTGCCGGGTGGACGATCGGCTGCTCGGGCAACTGGGGTGTCCGGCTGCCCAGTTGAACTTTCAGACCAGGTCCAGCTCCTTGGGGCTGGTGACGCGCCGCAAGGTGGGTGTCGAATACGGGCCGGTCGTCGGCATCGGGCGATATCGACGGCACCGGCGCCGCGGCCGCGGAGTTTCACACCTCCGCGACCAGCCCCTCGCCCCGAGCCGATCCCGCCGTACCACGGGTCGCTACCGTCCGAACGTCCGCGCGGGTGTTGGGATGGGGGCGGCAGAAAGGGACGGTCTTGGACGGCGACGGGGTTGGCGGGGCAGAGGCGGGCTCGACGGATCGGTTCGCGCTCGCGCGGCGGGCCGTGTCCGCGATCGGGTCGACGCTCGACGAACGCAGGACGGCGGCGGAGTGCGCGGGGTTCCTCGTTGATGGGCTGTGCGACGCGGCCGCCGTGGACCTGTTCGCGCAGGACGAGGCGCGCCCGGCGCCGCACGGCATGCTGCACCCGATGGCGGCCGAGGGCCGCAAGGAACTGCTGGACAGCCTGCGCACCGCGCCTCGCGAGGACGTCATGGTCCGGGCCCTGGACGCGGGCCACCCGATCACCACGTCGTTCACCACGAACGACCACGGCGTCCTGGCCGCCCTGTCCGTCCCACTCACCGCCTGGGGCAAGGCCTACGGCGCCCTCCTCGCGATCCGCGCCGGACGGACGTTCGGCGACGAGGAGGCCGCCGCCGTGCACTACGCGGCCCGGCTCACCGCGGCCCACCTGCACCACGCCGTCGAACACCACCGCCTGCGCACCACCGCCCTGAACCTGCAACAGGTCCTGCTCACCGAACCCAGCCGCCCCCACCCCAACGTCGAGATGGCCACCCGCTACCTGCCCGCGGGCAGCGGCACCCTCGTCGGCGGCGACTGGTTCGAGGCCGTACGCCTGCACTACGGCCGCACCCTCCTCGTCATCGGCGACGTCATGGGGCACGGCCTGGACGCGGCCGTCGACATGAACGCCTACCGCTCGATGCTGCGCTACGTCGCCTCCACCGATCTGCCGCCCCACCGCATCCTGCGTCAGATGGACACCGCCATGTCCGAGGAGCACAACCGCCGCCCCGCGACCTGCCTGCTCGCCCTCCTCGACCCGGACCGGGGCACCGCCGCCTTCTCCAGCGCGGGCCATCTGTCACCCGCCGTCTTCCACCGCGACGGCGCCGGCGAACTGATCCCCGTCCCCGTCGGCCCACCCCTCGGCACGGGCCTCGGCGACTACGAGATGACCACCCTCACCCTCAGCCCCGAGGACACCCTGGTCATGTTCACCGACGGGCTGGTCGAGCGGCGCGGCGAGGACATCGACGTCTCCCTCGCCCGTCTGTCCCGCCTCCGCCTGCACCCCGGCCAGGGTGTCTCCCGCCTCCTCGACGACATCGTGCTGCGCCTCCACGTCCAGGAGGCGGAGGACGACGTGGCCGCGATCGCCGCCCGACTCCGTCCGAGAAACCCCGCATAGGCGCGAAGCACCCGACCTTTTCGTACGGCTCTGTGTACCCGCGTCCGGCGCTGTTCGCGGTGAACTTCGCAAACGGGAAACAAGTCGGGCACCGGTGTCTCCGGACGGGCCGGCTCATGTGACCGCCAGCCGTCCCCCAAGGTTTGGCAACACCCGAGCAACGCCCGGATGTTGCCGGTCACGGCTTGGCCAACCCCTTCCCGCGCGTTGGCCGCAAATTCATCGCACGCCCCTGACACCCCATACCGAATGGGGCGGAGAGTGATCCGAGGTCTGGTCCACGAGATCCCTCGAAGCTCTTCAAGAAGGGGCAGTCATGGCCGAGTTGACACGTCGCAGACTCCTGGGTTCCGCCGCGGGCGCGGTGGGCGGCGCCGCGGCACTCTCCCTCCTCCCGCCGAGCGTCCAGAAAGCCGTCGCCGCCGAGCCGCCGAAGAACGGCTCGCTGCGCGACATCGAACACGTCGTCATGCTGATGCAGGAGAACCGGTCGTTCGACCACTACTTCGGCACCCTGTCCGGCGTTCGCGGATTCGCCGATCCGCACGCACGCAAACTCGACACCGGGCGCAGCGTCTTCTACCAGCCGGACGCCGTGAACCCGAAGGGCTACCTCCTCCCGTTCCACCTCGACACCCACACCTCCAGCGCGCAGGCCATCCCGTCCACCAGTCACGCCTGGTCGGTGCAGCACCAGGCCTGGAACAACGGCAAGATGGACCAGTGGCTGCCGGCCCATCGCGCCGCCGACGGTGTCAACGGCCCCTACGTGATGGGCTATTACACGCGCGAGGACATCCCGTTCCAGTTCGCGCTCGCCGAGACCTTCACCATCTGCGACAACTACTTCTGCTCGGTGTTCGGGCCCACCTGGCCCAACCGGCTGATGTGGATGACCGGTTCGATCGACCCGGGCGGGACGCAGGGCGGCCCGATCATCAGCAACGTCGCGCCGACTCCGTACCGTTGGACGACGTACGCGGAGCGCCTCCAGAACGCCGGCGTCAGCTGGAAGGTGTACCAGGAGGAGGACGACTACGGCACCAACATGCTGGAGCAGTTCGCCTCGTTCAAGAACGCGCAGCCCGGCTCCGACCTGTACGAGCGGGGCGTACGCCCGCAGCCGCACGGCACGTTCGAGGACGACGCCCGCAACGACCGGCTGCCGACGGTGTCGTGGATCTGCCCCACGAGCTACCAGTCGGAGCACCCGGACTACCTCCCGGCCGCCGGTGCCGACTACGTCGCGTCGAAGATCGAGGCGATCGCGTCGAACCCGAAGGTGTGGCGCAAGACCGCGTTCATCCTCAACTACGACGAGAACGACGGCCTGTTCGACCACGTCGTCCCGCCGACCCCGCCCGCGGGCACGAAGGACGAGTTCATCCAGGGCCTGCCGATCGGTGGCGGCTTCCGCGTGCCCGCGATCATCATCTCGCCCTGGACCGTGGGCGGTTGGGTCGCCTCGGAGGCCTTCGACCACACGTCGGCTCTACAGTTCCTGGAGCGGTTCACCGGCGTCGAGGAGCCGAACGTCACCGACTGGCGGCGTGACACCTTCGGCGACCTCACCTCCGCGTTCCGCTTCCGCGACGCCCGCCCGCGCTCGCCCCGGCTGCCCGACGACACGGCGGAACAGCTGGAGAAGGCGAAGGAGGAAGTGGCGACACTGCCGAAGCCCACGCTGCCGGGCGCGGACCAGAAGTTCCCGCACCAGGAGCGGGGCCGTCGCCCACACGTCTGACCGGACTGCCGCGACGGGCGGCCCTGGCCGGCGTCATCCGGTCAGGGCCGCCCCGCGCAGCTGAGGTGGTCCGCCTGGCGTGGCCGGGGCCGGAGAGCGCGATGCGCACCGGCAGCGTCTGGCCTGGACGGTTGTGTCGGGCGGTCTCGTCCGTTGCCAATCGGCCAGGACCACCCGCGTGGCTGAGGTGGTCGGCTCGGCGCAGCCGTTGCCGTAGCCGAACATCACGATGTGCACCAGCAGCGTCTGGCCTGGACCGTCGTGACGGGTGTCCTCGCCCGGTGTCATCCGGTCAGGGCCGTCCGTGCCGCCGACAGTGCCTGCTCGGCATAGCCACGGCCGAACTGCACCACATGCACCAGCAGCGGGAAGAGCTGGTGCAGGCCGATGCGGTCGGTCCAGCCCGGGGCGAGGGGTGCGGCCTCCTGATAGCCGTCCAGCACCTCGGACAGGTGCGGGCAGCCGAAGAGACGCAGCATGGCGAGATCGGTCTCCCGGTGCCCGCCGTGCGCGGCCGGGTCGATCAGCCGGACGTGTCCGTCGGCGCCCCAGAGCACGTTCCCGTTCCACAGGTCACCGTGGAGCCGCGCGGGCGGCTCGGCGGGACCGGCGAGTTGGGGCAACCGCTCGCAGACCTCCTCCACGACCGTCGCCTCGGCGGGCCGCAGGGTGCCCGCGTCGACCGCGCGGCGCAGATAGGGCAACACCCGTTGCCCGGCATACCAGTTGGGCCAGTCGGCAGCGGGCACGTTGCGCATCGGGGCGAGCCCGATGTACGCGTCGGTGGGACCGCCGGGCGGTGGTGCGCCGAACGCGGGCGCACCGGAGGCGTGCAGGGCGGCCAGGTCACGCCCGAACCGGACGGCCGCTCGCGCACTCGGCGGGCCGGTGTGGACGAGATCGGTCACCAGCCAGTGCTCGTCGAGCCCGCGTACGGCGGGGATACGGACCGTCCCGGCGTCCGCCAGCCAGCGCAGCCCCGCCGCCTCGGCCCGCACCGCACCCGGCGCTTCATCGCCCTTGACCACGACCAACTGCCCACCAGCGAGGGTGACTTCAGTGACCGCCCCGGACAGCGGACGCTCACCGGTCACCGCGCACCCGGTGAGCCGCGCCGCCGCGGCACCCGCGCTCTCGCCCCCGGTCACGGTGCCGGCGTACGAGCGGGAACCGAGCCGAGGTGCGCGCATGGCGAGGGGCAGAGCCCGGATTCGTGCAGCACCCGGTCGACCGTCCCGTCCAGCGGACTCGCCGCCGGGACCACCGTCTCGACGCCGCCGGGCAACAGGTTCAACGGCCGGTACCACTCCCGGAGTTGCTGCTCGGTGACCTCGTCCGCGATGGGCTTCGTGGCGTGCCGGGCCAGGGTCTCCTCGAACGGCACGTCGAGGTAGTAGCAGTGCGTACGGCCCGGATGGTCGGCGAGCAGACCGGCCAGCATCTCGCCGTAGTGGTCGACGTGGAGGATGCCTTCCAGGACGGTGTGGAAGCCGTGCGCCAGGGCGTGCCGGACGGTCAGGTCGATCAGGCCGATGTTCGCGCCGCCGGGGATGTCACGCTCGCGCAGCACCTCGCGGCGGAGGGTGTCCTGGCGCACCAGGGCGATACCGCGGCCGTACCGCTCGCGCAGACCGGTGGCCACCGAGCTCTTGCCGGAGGCGCTGTTGCCGCGCAGCACGATCAGCCGGGTGGGGGAGGAAGGCGTTGTCACCGGGGCACCCTATCCATCGTGTGGCACTGAGTGACCGGGTGGACGCAAAGTGCACCCTGAGGCCCTCCCGGTCTGCTTATATCGTGGGAAAATGGTGTGATAGCGGCGATTGGTGGCAGGGCCATGACGGACGCGGCGATCGACTACGCGGCGGTGTTCCAGGGGCTGCCCGGCATGGTGGCCCTGCTGACACCCGACCTGGTGTACGCGGACGCCAACGAGGAGTTCCTGCGCATGTCCGGCCGCACCCGCGAGCAGGTCGTCGGCCGCTTCCTCTTCGACGTCTTCCCCGACAACCCGAACGACCCCGCAGCCACCGGCATGCGCAACCTGGAGATCTCGCTGCGCCGCGTCCTGTCCACCGGGGAACGCGACACCATGGCCCTCCAGCGCTACGACGTCGAGTCGACGCGGTGCCCCGGCGAGTGGGAGCAGCGCTACTGGAGCCCGGTCAACGCCGCCGTGCTCGACCTGGACGGCAAGGTCGTCCTCCTCGTCCACCGGGTCGAGGAGGTCACCGAACTGATCCGGGCCCGCGGCACCTCCGGCAGCGGCCGCACCCGGGTACTGGAGGCCGAGCTGTACACCCGTGCCCGCGAACTCCAGGAGGTCAACGAACGCCTGCGCAGCGCCCACGCCCGCGAACGCGAGGTCGCCCTGGCCCTCCAGGAGGCGATGCTGCCCACCCGCCGCCAGAGCGCGAGCCACCAGATCGCCGTGCGCTACCGGCCCGCGGTCGGCTCCCTGAACGTCTGCGGCGACTGGTACGACGTGGTCGACCTGGTCCGCGGCAACCGCATAGGCGTCTCCGTCGGGGACGTCGTCGGCCACGGTCTGGCCGCCGCCGGCGTCATGGGCCAGCTGCGGAGCGCCCTGAGCGCCACCTCCCGGGTCGCGGACGGCCCGGCCGAGGCCCTGAACGTCCTCGGCCGCTACGCCAACGTGGTCGACGGCGCCGAGTCCGCCACGGTGGTCACGACCTTCGTCGACTTCGACCGGCACACCATCACGTACAGCAGCGCCGGACACCCACCGCCCGTCCTGGTCCACCCCGACGGCCGCGTGGAGTTCCTGGACCAGGCCACCGACCCGCCCCTCGACGCGCGTCCCGACCCGATGCCCAGGCCACAGGCCGAGACCATGTTCTCGCGCGGCTGCACCCTGGTCCTCTACACCGACGGCCTGATCGAACGCCGCCGCGAGGACATCGACACGGGCCTCGCCCGCCTCGCCGACTCCTTGGTCCGCCACCGGAACACCGACCCCGAAGCCCTCGCGGACGCCGTACTCCTCGAACTGCTCCCGCACGGGGGCGCCACCGACGACACGGCCCTGGTCATCGTGCGGCTCTGACCCGTCACACCACGATGCAGGTGATGGCGGCCCACAACAGGGGCGAGTGCTCGATACGGCCGTCCGCGCGCCAGCGGTCGAGCTGCTCGCGCTGCCACTGACCGAGGCTCCGCACGGGGTCCTCGTGTTCGTGGGCCGTGTCGACGGCGATGATCGCCTCCGACAACGGGCGTACAGACTCGGGCAGTTGGGCCAGTCGGTGGAACGCGAAGCTGGTCGGCAGGACCCAGCGGGTGGCGGTGACCAGTTCGGCGCCGTTGTGGAGCATCGCCGTCGCCAGGCCGAACGATTCGGCGAACCGCAGATCGCCGCCGCTCTCGCAGCCGATGAGGGCGACCCGGGGTGGCGCGGGCCAGATCCGCACGCCCGCCTCGCCGTCGGCGCGCAGCGGGAGCGAGCCCAGCAGGAGGTCCTTGGCCGACAGTGGCCGGTGGGTGCGGAGCGGTTCGGCCAGGCCGGAGGCGCCCGCGTCGCAGCACAGGTGCAGGCTGCCGTCCTCGCTCTGGCCGCCCGCGACCGGCGCACCGCTCACATGGCCGACGTACATCAGCCTGCGGGCACCCTTGCGGAGCACGCCGCTCAGCCAGTCCCGGTCCAGGTCCGTGCGGCGGAAGGCCTCCGCCGGGGTGGCGACGGACGGTACGACGGCGCCCGCGTCTAGGCGCGCCTGGACCAGCGCCATCAACTCCGGGTCGGAGCCGGGCGCTCCCAGGACCGAGCCGAGCGGGGAATCGGCGCGGAAGCCGGGGACGCGGGGGTCGAGGACGAGTACGACCGGCTGGGTGTCGGCGTCTGTCCCGATGTCCGTGGTCTGTGTTCCCGTCGGGGCCGCCGCCTCCCGTGGCCGCAACGACGCCGGCGCGGTGGTCACGACATCCGCCAGGTCGATGAGACGTACGTCGGTCCCGTCGTCGACGGCGAGCAGTTCCCAGGGGACCTGAGCGACCCGGGGCGAGGGCTGGATCCGTACGAGGGGACGGCCCGCCCGCTCCGCCACCTGGCGTATCTGCGCGGTCAGTTGCTCCGGCCACAGGGCCTCGGCCAGCGTTCGCGCGAGCCGTCGTTCGCTCCCGTGCTCGGCCAGCGCGCCCGAGTCGAACGCCCGCCGCATGCCCTCCGCGCCGTCGCCCGCTCCCGGCAGCGCGTCGCTCAACTCGCTTACCGCCTGGTCGACTTCGGTACCGGGCCCGTGGCCGGTGCCGAATCCCCGGGCTCCGCCCGCCCACGTCCAGGTCATGAACAGGTCGCCGGCGTCGGCCAGCCGGACCTGGACGACCGGGCGACTGGTCAGGTCGTCGGTGATCCAGAACGGCACCGCTTCCTCGTGCGCGATCCGCCGGTGATAGCGGAACTCGGCAGCTGCGATGAACTCCTGGAGCGCCACACGGCCCGGCCCCGACTGTGCCGACATCCGCACCTTCGGCGGCGGCGCGACCCGCAGGCCGACCGAGGCGGCGGCCTGCGCCGCGACACCGCCGAGCGTCATCGTGCCCTCGGTGTGCTCGTGGCTCGTGTACGACTTCATGGCCGCACTCGGGAAGACCGACGTGGAGTCTTCGGCCGGTACGGCGGCGGGCGGTGTCCGGTCCAGGGCCAACGAGGCGCCCGCACAACGGTGTTCCGCCAGTTCGAAGAGCAGGCCCTGGTCCTGTCGGCGGTTCGCGAGGCGGTACACCAACCGCATTGCATCGTCGGCGAGTTGGAGCCACTGGCTGCGGGCGTGGGCGGTCGTGAAGTCGTAGCGCGCCGCCTCCAGGGCCAGTGCGGCGGGCAGGGCGAAGGAGAGCGCGGTGTCGACGGACTCCCGCTCGCGGTCGCCGTGGTCCATCCGGTTCAGGTTGTCCTCGAGGGTCCGCGCGAGCATGAGGTCGACCTGAGCGCACCGCTCGTAGACCTCCCGCTCCTGGTACACGTCCCGGGCGTCTTGGGCCAGCCGCTTCATCTCGTCGATGTCGCCCCGGTCGTACGCGTGTTGGGCGCCCAGCAGCATGGAGTCGGCGGCGGCGATCGAGGCGCCGAGCCGTTCGAACCGGGACAGGCTAGCCGTCAGCAGGTCCTCCGCGCCGATGGCGTCGCCGCGCCGGCCGGCGAGAAAGGCGCGGGCCTGCTCGCAGACCGCCAGCTGGCCGAACCACCGCTGCTCCTCGAAGTACGCGGACGCCTCCGCGAACAGCCGCTCCGCCAGGTCGAGTTCACCCCGGTTCATCGCCGTGTACGCCCGGTGCGCGAGCAGTGTCCGCTGCGCACCGGAGTCGCCGATCGCCCGGAAGTGGTCCTCCGCGCGGGCGAAGTAGTCCTCGGCCGGGTCGAACCGCCCGGTGGAGGAGCAGATCAGTCCGAGGGCGACGAGGAGCCGCGGGACGGTCTCCACCGCGCTCGCCGGCGTGGTCGACAGCAGCGCCGACGCCTGGTCCTCGGCCGCTCCCCACTCGCCCCTGTCCATGAGCAGATGCACGCGGTTCAGGCCGAGTTCGGAGGTGCGCAGTCCGTCGGGGTCCTCGAACTCGGGCAGCCTGACCGCCGCCTCGTCGAGACAGGCCAGCGCCTCGTCCAGCCGTCCTGTCCTGCGCAGCAGGTCGGCCCGGGCGATCAGCGTCCGCAGCAGCATCTCCAGCCAGAGCTGACGGCCGCGCGGGCCCATCGGTGCGGAGGCGATGTCGTCGAGCAGGTCACGGGACCGCCTGTTGGCTTCTTCGGCCCCGGCCAGGTCGGTGGCGTCGAGTTGGACACTCGCGATGTTCTGGAGCAGATGCGCCCGCAGGAACCGCACGTCGGGCGAGTCGTCGAGGGACTCGGCCAGGGCGAGCAACTCCTCGTAGACGGCGACCGCGGCGGCGAGATCGGCGGCCAGTTGATGTTCTTCGGCCAGGGCGAGACCGCTGTCGAACGGCTCTCCGTAGAGCCGCGTCGCCTCGGCACTCTCCTCGCGCTCGTTCTCGTCCGGCATCCGTCAGTAGTCCTCATCGGTGGTGGTGGCGGCGATCTCGGCGAGGAACGGCCCGGAAGTGCCGTCGTTCGGCGGCGAGTTGGGCGCGAGGGGCTGTGCCGCTGTCGCGAGGCGCCGTCGGACCAGCGCGCGGACCGAGTCGCGGTCGGCGCCGCCCTCGGGCCCCGGCCCCGGGTCGAAACCGGGCAACAGCACGCCGAGTTCGATGCGCGGCTGCGTCTCTCCGGCGGGGAGGTCCAGATCCGCCCGGCCGGTCCACACGTCGACCCGCCTGGAGAGGGACACCCGGTTCCGGGGGCCGTCGTTCACCCGGACCTCCGCCGCGAGGGGTACGGCGGCGACGGGGGCCGTGATGTGGGCGACAACCTCGACCTCGATCTGCCGTCGTGCGCCGAGTGCGCGTGCGGTCCAGGCCACCGCGGTCTCGGAGGCGTCGACGAAGCCGGGCGGGTAGCGGCGCCAGTCGTTGGTCCCCGAGCCCCGCGCGATCAACCGGCCGCCCGTGACGAGCGGTTCGCCCGCGGCAAGGGCGTAGTCGTCGTGCCGTGCGAACAGCGCGACGGGATCGACCGGAGTGCCGTCCGGACGGGGCCGGGCCAGGAAAGACCGGAGGTGGCGCAGGGCTTCCGAGTCCAACCCGGCGCTGTCCGCCGCGTCGTCGACCGACCGCAGGACGTGCTCCAGCCGGCGCGCGGTGTAGGTCGACGGCGGTATGGCGTGCCGCCACTGGATCAGCAGGGCGACAGCGTCTTGGTGTTCCTCGATCAACTCGGCCACGCAGTCGTCGGGTTGGTCACCGTCGTCGTCGAACAACTGCTGGCACTCGTGGGTGAGCGCGGCCAACTCCAGCCCGAGCACGTCCGGTTGGAGCGCGGGGATCCCGTCCAGGTGCGACGCCGGCCACCATCGCGCCGCCCAGTGCCCGAAGCCGAGCCGGGTGGCGCTGCCCGCGAGCGGCGTCATGTCCGCGGCCACCCGCAATTCGAGCAACTCGCCTACCGCGCAGGCGTGCACGGCGGCGGCGACGCGCTCGCCGTAGACCGCCCACAGCCACTGCTGCGCCCGCCCCACGTCGTGGATCTCGGCCATGGGCGGACCGGGGGCCGCGAGGACGGGCCAGGCGAGCACCGCTCCGGCGACGTCGAGAACCGCACGGGTGTAGTCCGGGGCGGCAAGAGCACCGGCCGTGATGACTTGGATCGTGCCGTCGTCGCCGCGCGCGACATGGACGTGGACCAGGGCCCCCGCCATCACGCGCTCCTCGACTCGGCCGCCTCGGCCACGGTGGCAGGTGGTGCCGCCGATGCCGTCAACGTCCGTAGCGCCGACCGGACTCGGGCCCGGTGGTCCATCATCACGGAGCGGGCGACCCCGTCGAGCACCGCCCAGGCCGACGCGGCGTCGGCGAGCGGCGCGTCACGGACGTCCCGCCCGTGCAACCGCACCCAGAGCCGCCGCATATAGGCGATCCAGGGCGTGCGGAGATCCTGGGCGAGGGCGTCCAGTACCCCGCCGTCCGGGTCAGGGCGGGGCGAGACGGTCATCCGACGGGCGCGCAGGACCGAAGCCTCCCTGCGCCAACGGCTGTTGACGGCCCGGTGCGCCGCGCTCCGCCCCGGCGCGGGCTCCTCGATGCCCAACGGGTCGAGGCCGACAGCGAGTTGACCGCCGAGGAGGACGGCGACGCGCAGGGTCTCGTCGTACAGACCGAGCGGAGCGCAGCTGCGGCCGACCTCCCGCCCGACGAGTTCCGGCACCGTGGGCAGTTCCTCGCGCCGAGCCGACGACTGGAGCACGACGAAGAGCCGCTCGAAGAGCGTGCGATCCAGCGGCGCGGGCAGCGTGGCCGTCGAGGCACCCCGGCCGACCTGCGGCCGCGGCGGCAACCGCCGTTCGGTCAGGCCGAGATGGGCCGGCAGATCGTCGCGCCCCCAGACCCCGCTCGCGTGCGTCCACAGGGCGCGGCCGAGCAGGCCGCCGTGTCCGGCCTCGACCATGGCCGTGTACGACGGTGAGTCCCTCGGCCCCTCCACCCCACCGCACGCCTCCAGAACCTCACCCGCCAACGCGACCGCAGCGGCCGTACCGGTGACCGGAGCCGACTGGCGACCCTCCCACGCGATGCCCAACTCCACCTCCAGCCGGGCGTGTTGGGCGGCATCCGTCAGATACCGCTTCAGCGCGTCGACCGTACGGCCGCCGTCCGCGCCCGCGACGTCTTCGACGACGGACCTGGCCAACGCGCCCGCGCCGGCGGCGGGTTCGCCATGTTCGGCGGCCAGTTCGAAGCACCGCTGGAAGTACAGATCCTGGGGATTGCCCGCGACGACGCCCAGCGCCCGGCGGGTCCGTTTGAGGAGCGTGAACCACTGGGCCGTAGCGACCAGCCGCGTCCCGGACTCCCGTATCAGCGCGTCGAGACGCTCGGCCGGCTCCGGCGCGAGGAAGTCCGTCGCGAGTTCGGGGTGCAGTCCCGGCCTGACGATCAACGGCAGCAGGATCAGCTTGACGGTCCGGGTCAGCGGGGCGCCACCGGGGCCGCTCAGCGATTCCAGTCCCGGCCCGAGGGCACGCCAAGCGCCGTCGATGACCATGGCGCGCGGACGGCGCTCGCCGGTCGGCTGGCTGGGAAGCGGCATGTCAGGAGGGTACGTCGTCCGAGATCGGGCGGGCGAACCTGGGATCGGTAGGCGATCGGGGCCGCCTAGCGTCCACGGGGACAGCGGGAACCACGGGAATCCACCCCGACCAGAAGGAGCAGCCGTCATGGGAATCTTCGGGCGTCGCAAGAGCCGCGAGGAGCGGGCCGCCGAGATCGCGGGCCAGGTGGCCAGCGGCAAGGGCTTCTACGGACGTACGACTCGCGCGTTCCTCGGCAACGAGGACTTCGCCAGGGTCCAGCAGTCGATCGGCGCGTACAACTCGGGCCTCGGAGTGCAGCAGTTGCTCGCGGCGGGAGCGCCGACCACGACCGCCGTGGTCGTGTCGATCGCCGACACCGGCCAACTGGTCAACCACGACCCGGTGGTCGACCTGGTCGTCCAGCCGACCGGGGGCACCGACCGGATCGCCCTGCGGACCGTCGTCTCGAAGCTCCGCATCCCCCGCACCGGCGACCAGGTGCTGCTGGTGGCCGACCCGGCCAACCCCGGCGGCTACCTCTACGCCGGGGACGGCGTGGCACCGTGACTCGGTCCCCGTTCTCCGAAGTGCCGCTGACCGATTCCACGATGCTCTCCTTCGACGGCCGCGTGCTGGAGGTGTTCGGCGAGATCGACGCCGGCCGCTACCACATCCGGGAGGAGCCCCGTCTGGAGTTCCGCCCCGGCCGAAGCCGCATGCTGGTGATCCGCACCCGACCGAACAGACGACGCCAGACCGTCTTCTACGACCCGTCCCGCCGCGCTGGCCTGCAAGCTCTGGCGGAGCGGCTGGAGTTGCTGGAGCAGAGCGGGCCAGAGGGCTCGGAGACCTGACATGAGCGACGGCGGAGCCCGTCCCGAGCCGGTGCGGATGCGGCTGGTCGATCATGTCGGCCCGGGGGATGCCGTGTTCTTGTACGCCATCTCCGCCGTGCTGGCTCTGTGCGGCCCGGTCATGCTGGGCTTCGCCCTCTTCACCGGCGCGGACCTCATGATCGTGGGCGTTGTGTTCACGGTGGTCTTCGTTCCCGTGGGCCTGGGGTTCTGGGGTAACACGGTCGTCGAGAGGGAGCAGAACCGGCGATTGGACGCCGTGGGGGTTCCGGCGACCGCGGAGATCACCGACCTGACCGACTTCGAGTCGGACGGGGAGAGTTCCGGCGTCGAGGTCGGACTGCGTGTCAGCGGGCCTGGGCTGCGGACGTTCGAGACGACCTGGAGACGTACACACCATCCCGCCCTGCGCGTGGGACGCAGGCTCGCGGCCGTGGTGGACCTGTCCGGCGGGCGGTTCCGCGTCGAACTGTGAGCGAGTGCGAAGAGCGGGTGCACAGGTAGGCGGGTGTGCAGATAGAGATCGAGTGCCTGGAGGAGAAGGGGTCATGCGCAGTCATACGAGTGTGTTCGTGGGCAATCTGGTGTTCGTCGCGGTCTGTCTTTCCGCTGCGCCGTTCTTCCTCTTGGTCGGGTTCTCCGCCTGGAGCGACCATCCCGGCTGGGACTGGCCGGCGATGATGATCGCGCTCGGGCTGGGCGGCACGGTCATGATTCCCGTCGTGGCGGTCACCGCAACGCGCCAGGCGTTTCCCCGGATCACGCGCAGGGACCGCGTGAAGGGCGGGAACCTCCCGTGTCCGGACGACACCTTCGTGATGTGGGCGCCACGATCCGAACAGGGCCCGGCACAGGCGCAGTTGGTACGGGCGGACGTACTGGAGGCGTCATTGGTCCGGTACAACCCTGACGGCGAGTCGACCTTCACGACCCACTACGGCAACTACACGCCCGACGAGTTCACGCCGCTGATCAGGCTCCGGCTGCGGGTGCACGACGCCGACGGGACCGGCGGGTTCGAGGTGACGGGGGAGTGGCGGGTGCCGTCCCTGTGTCTGTCGGCGATCACGGCGGGACGCCTGGTCGTCCTCGTCGACGCCTCGGCCGCTCCGGGGGCGCAGCGGACGGTCACGCCCCACTGGCCGCGCAGCAACCTGCTCGCCGGCACGAGGACCTACCGGGTGATCGATCTCGAGGGCCGAACGACCGACGTGACAAGGCGAGTTGGCCGCCAGCTCCAGCAGATGCGGATCTCGCGGGAGGTCGGAGGCGTCGCCATGACCGGCGACACGGTCGACCTCCGGCGCCTGGACCCGCACACGGCCACACGCTACGCCGCCCTGGCCGACCGGGACCGCGCCGTCCCCGAGGAACAGGCCCCGGTGAGTGAACCGGGCGAGGAAGCGCGCCGGCTCGCCGACCAACTCCCGGGCGAGAAGGCCGCGTTCGGCTCGGTCGGCGGACGCTGGTCGCGTCGAGGCGGTGTTCTGGTGCGTGGCCGCTTCCTGGAGATGCGCGCACGGACCACCTTCCAGGACCACGGCCCCGTCCTCGACACGGTCCTGCGCGTCCAACCGGCGGACGGCACACCCCCGTTCGACGCCGCCCGGCGACTGACGGTACCGATGGACTACCTGACGGTCCTCCACCGCACCAAGGAGGTCGTCCTCACCGTCAGCCCGAACGGCGTCTCGTACGACGTCGACTGGGGTCGCACCAGCCTCCTCGCGGGTATCACCGCGGCCAAGGTCATCACCCCGGACGGCCGTGAACTCCTTCTGACGGAACGGCCCGACACGGTCTGGGCCCTGATGAACCTGCTGGCCGCCCACGGCCTCTCGAACCCGGGCCCCGTCCTCGATCTGCGCAAGCCCCGGATGAGAGCGGCGGCGGGCATCCTGATGGACGTCTGTGCATGATGTGCGCTGTGGATGGTGAGAACGGACAGCGACAGACCAGAACGGGCCGGCCGCCCGCGACCTCGCGGGCCGCACTGGAGCAGGTGGGCTTCGAGCTGTTCGCACGGCAGGGGTTCGACCGGACGACCGTCGACGACATCGCCACCGCGGCAGGCATCGGCCGTCGTACCTTCTTCCGCTACTTCGCCTCCAAGAACGACCTGGTGTGGGGCGACTTCGAGGCCGAACTGGTCAAGCTCGACGGCCTGTTGGCGGCGGCCGACGCGGCCGTCCCGATGATGGACGCGCTGCGTGGCGCGGTCGTCGAGTTCAATCGCTTCGACCCTGCGGCGGTGCCCTGGCACCGGCAGCGCATGGCGCTCATCCTGCGGGTCCCGACGTTGCAGGCCGACTCGACCGTGCGCTACGCCTCGTGGCGGACACTGGTCACGGAGTTCGCCGCACGGCGCACGGGCGGGGTGTCCTCGGACCTGCTGCCCCGGTTGATCGGCCACACCGTCCTCGCCGCGTGCGTCGCCGCGTACGAACACTGGCTGGCGGACGAACAGGCGGTCCTGGGCGATCTGTTGGACCAGGGTCTGCGACAACTCGCGGCCGGCTTCGACGGCCCCGCCCCGGCCCTTCCCTGAACCGGGTCACGGCAGGTCACGGCGCATGGCGTCGGCGACGAGTTCGCCGACGAGGACGGCGGTGGCCGCGGGGCCGCGCAACGGCGGAGTCGGCAGGATCGACGTGTCCGCGACGCGCAGCCCGACGACGCCGTGCACGCGCCCGTAGGGGTCGACGGCCGATCCCGGATCGTCGGCGGGGCCCATGGGAACCGTGCCGCAGGTGTGGTGCGAGGTGCCGAGGTGCGTCTCGCACCATCGGTCGAGCATCCGGTCGTCCGCCAGTACCTCCGGCCCTGGCTCCAGGAGCCCGCGGGACACCTCCTCGAACGCGTCGGTGGAGATCAACGCGGCGGTGGCGCGGGCGACTTCGCGCAGGCGCCGGCGGTCCTCGGGGGTCGCCAGGTAGCCGTAGTCGATCCTCGGGGGAGTGGCCGCGTCCACGGAACACGTGCGCAGCCGGCCGCTGAGCCGGGGCGACTGGACGGCCGCCAGAAACGCGAGCGGTGCGCCGGGCACGGTCATCGTTCCGCCGACCAGGCCGGCCATGGGGACGAGTGACTGGAGGATCTCCAGATCGCCGGGGTGGTCGCCGTCCGACGAGGACAGGTGGAGGCAGCCGCCGAGCCAGGAGTCCGCGGGTCCGGGCATCGGCAGCCGGGGCCGCCACTCCAGCACCAGCTGCGGATGGTCGCCGAACCGGGCTCCTACGGCGGGGGAGTTCACGGCCACCGCAATGCCCAGGCGCCGCAACTCGTCGCCAGGTCCGATGCCCGACAGATGCAGCAGCTGGGGGGAGCGGAACGCCCCGGCGCACAGCACGACCTCACCGCACTCCAGAGTCGTACGACGCCCGTCACGCTCGACGATCACGCCGGTCGCCCGGCCTCGCTCGATGACGACTCCGGTCATCGAACTGCCGCCCTCCACGGTGAGGTTGGGGCGGTCGAGTGCGTCCAGCAGATAGCCGACACCGGTGTTGACGCGTATCCCGTCCACGGAGTTGGACGGCACGGGCCCGAACCCGGGAGCCCCCTGGGCGTTCTTGTCGGGCTCCTCGGGATACCCCGACTCCCGCGCTGCCGACCGGAACGCCACGGCGGCAGGGTGCCGTAGACCCGCCCGCCGGATCCGCACCGGACCCCCGTCACCGTGCACCTCGTCGGCGCCGTGGTCGAGATCGGACTCCAGCGAGCGCAGCAACGGAAGCACCCGGTCGTACGACCAGGCGGCGCCCCCTACGGCCGACCAGCGCTCGAAGTCCGCGCGCCGAGCCCGTACGAAGTAGCCGCCGTTGACCGTGGTCGACCCACCGAGAAAGCGCCCCCGCACGACCGTGTACGGCCGCCGCGGCGTGAGACGGACCGCGTACGGCTGGACGGCGGGATGCCCGGGCTGCGCGCCCGGGACGAAGCGCGCGTCCAGCAACTCCGTTGCGAAGGCCGCCTGTTGACGCGGCACGGGACCCGCCTCCAGCACCAGCACGGTGCGGTCGGAGTCCTCGCTGAGCCGTGCGGCGAGCGGCGCGCCGCTGCCTCCCGCCCCCACGACGACGACATCCGGGCGGCTCAACCGGAGCCCGGAACCGGTGTGGACCGATCGGTCGAAAGAATCATGGCCGCTCCCTCTTCACTTTCGGCACCGAGTGCCATTACTGTCGACCGCGCAGTCGCCCGGATGCCCAGCCGGATGCCCAGGGAGAGTCGCATGAACGAGCTCCAGTCCCCACCGACCGTCCCGGCCAACGAGAACCAGGCCGAAGAACCCGTCACGGAACAGCAGTTGATCGAGGCCGACGACCTCATCGAGGAGATCTCCATCGACGGTATGTGCGGTGTCTACTAGGCCGCCCGCGTGACCGCGCCGGCCCTCGACCGCGCCCTCGGTCTGCACCCCCAGGTCTCGGTGCGACCGGAACCGTTCGGCGCGCTCCTCTACCACTTCGGGACCCGCAGACTGACGTTCCTCAAGGACCGCAGACTGCTCGCCGTCGTCGAGTTGCTCGCGGACGCCCCCACGGCCCGTGACGCCTGCCTGGCGGCCGGCGTCGAGGAGGCCGAACTGCCGCGCTACGGCAAGGCGTTGGCCGCGCTCGCCGAGTCGTCGATGCTCGTCGGAAGGACCTCATGACCGCCACAGCCGGCACCACACGGCTGGTCGACTTCTTCGAGTCCGGACTCGACGCGCCGATCTGCCTCACCTGGGAACTGACCTACGCCTGCAACCTGGCCTGCACCCACTGCCTCTCCAGCTCCGGCCGCCGCGACCCGCGCGAGCTGACCACCGCCGAAGCCAAGGCGGTCATCGATGAGTTGGAGGCCATGCAGGTCTTCTACGTCAACATCGGCGGCGGAGAGCCCACTGTCCGCGCCGACTTCTGGGAACTCCTCGACTACGCCACCGCCCACCACGTCGGCGTGAAGTTCTCCACCAACGGGGTCCGCATCACGCCCGAGGCGGCTCGACGGCTCGCCGCCAACGACTACGTGGACGTCCAGATCTCCCTCGACGGCGCGACCGCCGACGTCAACGACGCGGTACGCGGCGTCGGTTCGTACGCGACGGCGCTGCGGGCGATGGAGAACCTCGCCGCCGCCGACATGCGCAACTTCAAGCTCTCCGTGGTCTGCACCCGCCACAACATCCCCCAACTGGACGAGTTCAAGGACCTCGCCGACCACTACGGCGCCCAACTCCGTCTGACCCGGCTGCGCCCCTCCGGTCGCGGAGCCGACGTCTGGGACGACCTCCACCCGACCGCGGCACAGCAACGCGAGCTGTACGACTGGCTGTTGGCCCACGGCGACAAGGTCCTGACCGGAGACTCCTTCTTCCACCTCTCCGCCTACGGCGAAGCGCTCCCCGGCCTCAACCTGTGCGGTGCCGGACGGGTCGTCTGCCTGATCGACCCGGTCGGCGACGTCTACGCCTGCCCCTTCGCCATCCACGACGAGTTCCTCGCCGGCAACGTCCGCGCACCCGGCGGCTTCACCGAGGTGTGGCGCGGCTCGGAACTGTTCGCGCGACTGCGCACCCCGCAGCACGGCGGAGCCTGCGCGTCCTGCGCGTTCTACGACACCTGCAAGGGCGGCTGCATGGCCGCCAAGTTCTTCACCGGACTGCCCTTGGACGGCCCCGACCCCGAGTGCGTGCAGGGGTACGGCGAACAGCAGCTCGCCAAGCGTGCCGAGGGCGGTGCGGACCTCCCCAAGCCGTCCGCCGACCACTCCCGGCGACGACCTGTGGACCTCGTCCTCACCCGACGCCGGGACCTGGAACGGCCCCCGGTCGGCGCGTGCGCCGAGGACCCCTTGGCCGGACTGCGCCTCGGCCGGCCGTAGCGGAAGAGTTCAGACGAAGGGACGCGGCACATGGGCAGGAACCCCTGGTTCGAGACGGTCGCCGAAGCACAGCGCCGGGCGAAGAGACGCCTGCCGAGCACGGTGTACGGAGCGCTCGTCGCGGGCTCGGAGCGCGGTCGTACGATCGACGCCAACACGGCCGCGTTCGCCGAACTGGGCTTCGCGCCCAGGGTCGTCGGCCACCACGCGGAGCGCGACCTGTCCACGACCGTGCTCGGGGTACCCACCTCGCTCCCGGTGCTCATCTCGCCGACCGGTGTGCAGGCCGTGGACCCCGAGGGCGAGGTCGCCGTCGCCCGGGCGGCGGCGAGCAGGGGTGTCGTCATGGGCCTGAGTTCCTTTGCGAGCAAGCCGGTCGAGGAAGTCGCCGCCGCTCAGCCGGACTTCTTCTACCAGCTGTACTGGAGCGGCACGCGGGCGACGATGACGCAGCGCATGGACCGGGCCAGGGAGGCCGGTGCCAAGGCGCTCATCGTCACTCTCGACTGGTCCTTCTCCCACGGCCGGGACTGGGGGAGCCCGAGCATCCCGGACAAGCTCGACCTGAAGACCATGCTGAGGTTCGCGCCCGACGTGCTGCCCCACCCCGGCTGGCTGCTCCGGTTCGCCAAGTCCCGCCGCCTGCCCGACCTTTCGGTCCCCAACCTGCGGCCCCCGGGCGGCGAGGCACCCACCTTCTTCGGCGCCTACGGCGAGTGGATGCAGACCACACCCCCGACCTGGGAGGACGTGGCGTGGCTGCGCAAGGAGTGGGGAGGGCCCTTCCTGCTCAAGGGAGTCACCCGTGTCGACGACGCCAGGCGGGCCGTCGACGCCGGAGTGTCCGCCCTGTCCGTCTCCAACCACGGCGGCAACAACCTCGACACCACCCCCGCCACCATCCGGGTCCTCCCGGCGATAGCGGACGCGGTCGGCGCGCAGATCGAAGTGCTCCTCGACGGCGGTGTGCGGCGGGGCGGAGACGTGGCCAAGGCCCTCGCGCTGGGCGCCCGCGCCGTCCTGATCGGGCGCGCCTATCTCTGGGGCCTGGCGGCGAACGGACAGGCCGGCGTCGAGAACGTCCTGGACATCCTGCGCAGCGGTCTCGACTCGGCGGTGCTGGGCCTCGGACATTCCTCCGTCCACGAGTTGACGCCCGACGACCTGGTCGTACCCCCGGGCTTCCCCCTCGTCCTGGGCCGCGACGCCCCGGCCGCCTGAGCACGGTGCGAAACGACTCGGCGACCGAACTCGCCCACACCGCCTGGCCGGACGTTCCGCCCGACGCTCTGGTCCTGCTGCCCATCGGGTCCACCGAACAGCACGGCCCGCATCTACCGCTCGACACGGACAGCGTCATCGCCGAGGCCGTCGTCCGGCGCGCGGCAACTGCCCTCCCCGGGACGCTAGTTGCACCGACACTTCCCTACGGCGCGAGCGGCGAGCACGCGGGTTTCCCCGGCACCGTCTCGATCGGCCACGAAGCGCTGTGTGCCGTGCTGGTGGAGGCGGTGCGCTCGCTGTCGCTGTGGGCCGGACGGATCGTCGTGGTCAACGGCCACGGCGGCAACACCGCCACCCTCGACACCGCCCTCCGCCTGCTGCGCACCGAAGGCCACCACGTGGCCTCGACCGGCTGTGCCGTCCCCGGAGGTGACGCGCACGCAGGCCGGACCGAGACCTCGGTGATGCTCCATCTGGCCCCGGAGCGAGTGCGATTGGAGTGCGCGGTCGTCGGCGACACACGGCCATTGGCGCTCCTGCTCCCGGAGTTGATGGCTCACGGCGTCCGCGCCGTCTCCCCCTCCGGCGTCCTCGGCGACCCGACCGGCGCCTCGGCGGCGGAGGGACGCAGGGCGACGGACGCGATGGTGTCGGCCGCCGTCCGCCGGATCACCGCCTGGACCGTGGACGACCGGGGCCGGCTCGCCGAGCCCGAACGCCCGCTCACGTCACGGCAGTTGGACCAGCAGGTGATACGGCCATGACGCTGCCCGTCGGCTTCCTGGTCGAACTCGACCGGCACACCCGCATCGTCGACGGCGGCCGGGCCTTCGTCGGCGGCTTCCCGACCCGGCTGATCCGGCTGACCCCGCGGGCCCGACGGCTCTTCACCGGGCGGACGTTGCGGGTGCGGGACGCGGCGAGCTCGCTTCTCGCGGACCGGCTGCTGGACCTCGGCATGGCCAATCCGGTCGTCGCCTCGCTGCCCCCGCCCACCGACCCCCGCTGCACGGTTGTCGTGCCGGTCCGCGACCGGCCACGCCAACTCGCCCGCCTGCTCGGCAGTGTCGGCGGCAACCACCCCGTGATCGTGGTCGACGACGCGTCACGGCGCCCGAAGGCCGTCGCCGCTGTCGCGGCGGAACACGGAGCCACGCTGGTCGCCCTGACCACGAACATCGGACCGGCCGGCGCCCGCAACGCCGGACTCCGGCTCGTCACGACCCCCTTCGTGGTGTTCGCCGACTCCGACATCGTGCTCGCCCCCGACACCGTGCCCACCCTCCTCCGGCACTTCGCCGACCCGGCCGTCGCCATGGCCGTACCCCGCATCACCGGGCTGCCCTCGCCCGCTCCGACCTGGGTCGAGCGGTACGAGAACGCCCGCTCCTCCCTCGACCTGGGTGCTCATCCGGCCGGAGTACGACCCGGCAGCCCCGTCTCGTGGGCGTCCTCGGCCTGCGTCGTCGCGCGGGTGGACGCCCTGAAGGAGGGCTTCGACGAGCGGATGCGGGTCGGCGAGGACGTCGACCTGTGCTGGCGGCTGATCGGACAGGGCCGGCGGCTGCGCTACGAGCCGACCGCCGAGGCGGCACACGAACACCGGGCGCGGCTCGACGACTGGCTGCTGCGCAAGGCCGTCTACGGCACCGGCGCGCAGCCCCTCGCCGAACGCCACCCGCGGTTCATCGCCCCGGTCGTGTTCGCCCCCTGGAGCGTGGCACTCCTCACCGCGCTGCTCGCCCAGCGCAGGTGGTCGGTGCCCGTCGCGGGGGCCGTCCTCGTGGGCGTCACCCTGAGGATCGGCCGGAAAATGGACGGCATCCAGCACCCGCACCGGCTGGCCGCGCGGCTCACGGCCAATGGGGCGCTGGCCGCTCTGGCCCAGACCTCGGCCCTGTTCAACCGGCACTGGTGGCCGCTCACGGTAGTGGGCTGCGTGGCGTCCCGCCGCGTGCGCAGGGCGGCGACGGTGGCCGCGCTGGTCGATATCGCCCTCGAATACCGGCGCGACCAGGCCCGTCTCGATCCCGTCCGCTACGGCGTCGCGCGTCGCCTCGACGATCTCGCCTACGGAGCCGGCGTGTGGCTGTCCGCCGTGAAGGGGCGTTCCACAGCGGCCCTGCGGCCTCGTGTTACTCGCTGATCCCTCTGTCCCGGTCAGCGGAAAGCGCTCAGCGGGTGATCGGCCCGGAAATGACACTGGGATCATCCCGCCGCGCGTGTGCGGCACTTGCGAGGTATCAGTCAGCAGGAGGTGTGCGGCGTGACGCATGAAGTGGTCAACCGTGTCGAGGATCTCGGGTCCGAACTGGCCGCACTCGCCGAAGAGAACGAGAAACTGGGCAAGTTGAGCGACCGGACCGTCGAACTGCTCCGCGCGGCAGGCGTGATCCGACTCCTGCAGCCCAAGGAGTTCGGCGGCCACAGCGCCCACCCCCGGGACTTCGCGGAAGCGGTGATGGCCGTCGCACGGCACGACGGGGCCGCGGGCTGGGTGTGCGGTGTCGTCGGCGTACACCCGTGGGAACTGGCCCAGTTGGACCCCCGGCTCGCGCACGAGGTGTGGGACGAGAACCCGGACACCTGGATCGCCTCGCCGTACATGCCGAACGGCATCGCCGACCCCGTGGACGGCGGATACGTCCTCAGCGGACGCTGGCCCTTCTCCTCCGGAAGCGACCACTGCGACTGGGACTTCCTCGGCGCGCTCGTCGGCGACGGCAAGGGCAGGCCGGCCGGCCCGATCTCCGTGCTCCATGTCGTACTGCCGCGCTCGGACTACGAGATCATCGACGGCACCTGGGACGTGATCGGCCTGGCGGGCACCGGCAGCAAGGACGTCGTCGTCGACAAGGCGTTCATCCCCGCCTACCGCACGATCAAGCAGGAGGCCGTCCAGGAGGGCAGCGCCGCCGAGGCGGTCGGACTCACCGACACCCTCTACAAGCTGCCCTTCAGTTCCATGTTCCCCCTCGGGATCACCGCCGCGGTCATCGGCATCTGCGAGGGCGCGCTGGCCCTCCATCTGTCCCAGCAGCGCGATCGGGTCGCCGTGACCGGCGTCCAGGTACGCGACGACCCCTATGTGCTGTACGCCGCCGGAGAGGCCGCCGCGGAGATCGCCGCCTCACGGGTCCAACTGATCGACGGCATCAGCCGGTTGTACGACCAGGTCGAGGCCGGAAAGCCCGTGTCCATCGAGGACCGGTCGAACGTCCGCCGGAACCAGGTCCGTTGCGCGTGGCGTGCCGTCTCCGCCCTGGACGAGATCTTCGTGCGGTCCGGCGGCAACGCGATCCGGCGCGACAACCCGATGCAGCGGTTCTGGCGGGACGCACACGTGGGACTCCAGCACATGATCCACGTCCCCGGATCCGCGTACCACGCCAACGCGTTGGCTCAGATGGGACTTGAGCTGCCCGAAGCGATGCGCGTCCTGATCTGACGGCTCGTCAAGAATGAACCCGGGAGAACAAGGAGGGGCCGTGACGGACGCGGTCGAGGGACGCTCTTTCCGTGAGGTGCTGGGGCACTTCCCCACGAGCGTGGTCGCCATCACCACGACGGACGCCGACCGGCAACCCCGGGGAATGATCGTCGGAACCTTCATGTCCGTCTCCCTGGAACCGCCGCTGGTGTCCTTCCTGGTGGACGGTTCATCCAACACCCTGCCGACGATCCGGACGGCCGGGCGATTCTGCGCCAACGCGCTCGCGGGCAATCAGGAACGCCTCTCCCGGCAGATGGCCGGCGGGCCGAATCGCTTCGAGGGCGCCGACTGGCAGGAATCCCCGCTAGGCAATCCCGTCCTGGACGGAATTGTCGCGTGGGTCGACTGCACGGTCGAGAAAATCGTCGAACTCGGCGACCACCAACTCGTCGTCGGCCGCGTCCGCACACTCCGCGTCGAGTCGATGAAGACCCCACTGCTCTTCTTCCGCGGTGGTTACGGCGACTATCTGTCGAGCACGACGCTGCTGCTGGACAGGCTCGTCGGCTGGTAGCAGGGAACGAAATCGAGCCGCGCGATCGCGAGATCAAAGGAGATCCGTTGATGCGAAAAGACCTGCACTTCAGATTGGAACGCATCTCCGCGTGGTGCGGATTTGTGCTGTTGCTGGGGTTCGCCGTCGCTTTCTCCGTCGGCCATCTCATCACGCCGATGGACCCGACGACGAATGCCCAAGGCGTTGTCGAATTCCTCACCGACCATCAGACCGGGATCCTCGCCTGCGCCGCGATCATGGTCCTCGTGGTCCCGTTCGAGTACCCGTTCGTCGTCGTGACCAGCATGCAGATGCGCCGTATCGAGGGCGGGTGGGGCCTGCTGTCCATGGTCCAGCTGCTCACCGGCGTCGTCGCGCCGATCGGCTTCTTCTTTCCGATCGCGATACTCGCGGCAGCGGCCTACCGACCGGAGAGCCACTCGCCCGACGTGCTCTACGCGATGTCGGACATCTACTGGCTGATGCTGGTGGGCAATGCCTGCATATTCGTCCTCCAGGTCTGGTCGATCGGGTACGCGGCACTCGTCGACAACCGTGCCAAGCCAGTGTTCCCCCGCTGGTTCGGCTATCTCAATCTGGTGCTCGGAGTTCTGCTCATCCCGGGCGCCTTCGTCTTCCTCACGAAGACCGGCCCGTTCGCCTGGAACGGACTTCTCGCGAACGTGCTTCCCACAGTGGTGTACTTCGTCTGGAAGATCGCCACGCCGATCGTGCTGTTGCGCGCCGTGAAATCCGAAGAGGAGGAGGCGGCGGAGGAAGCGGCACCTTCCGAACTGGCGAGCGCCTAGCGGCCCGCCGTCAGCGGAGCCCGCGGGAGCCGACGATGCGGAACGTGGGATGGTCGGCGGGGTCGGGGAGTTGGCGGAAGGTCTCGGCCACGGTCGGGAAGCGGCCGAACTGTTCGAGGTAGACGGCGATCAGCGGCGGACGCTCGCCGGCCGGCACCTCGACCGCCTCGAACTCCTCGACCCGGCCCCCGCGTTGCAGTCGTCCGCCGTTCGCGGCGCGCAGGTTGCGGGACCACTCGGTGTTGCCGCGGGGCGCGATGAGGTAACGCTCCCCGTCGTGATCGAGGACGGCCACCGGCACACTCCGCCAGCGCCCGCTGGTACGGCCGCGGACGCTCAGCGTGCTCAGTACCGACCGCGCGAAGAGCTTGGCCATGCGGTTGCCGATGACCCGTGCTCCCCAGGGCGGGCGGAGGTAAGGAGCGCTGGACGCTGTCATGGAACCTCCTCGGGAAGGTGCTGATGCGGAACGTGCTGATACGATTTATAGGGTGACCTCAAATATAGGGTCACCCTAGGTGCTTTGTCTCCCCGAGACGGAGGTTCGGACAGAGGTGACGATGGGGCTTCGCGAGTCGAAGAAGGAGCAGACGCGGACACTGATCGCGGACACCGCCTGGCGGCTGTTCGCCGACCGGGGGTTCGACGCCGTGCGGGTCGCCGAGATCGCCCGCGAGGCGTACGTCTCCGAGGCCACCGTCTTCAACTACTTCCCGCGCAAAGAGGACCTGCTCTACTCCCGGCTCGAAGGCTTCGGGGAACGCCTGGTCGCGGCCGTCGACTCCCGGCCCCCGGGCGAGCCGGTCCTGGACGCCGTACGGAACTTCCTCACCGAACCGGCCGGGCTCCTCGCCCAGGTCGAGGCCGGGGAGGGCGAGGCGGTCGTGCGACTGCGGACGGTCAATCGCATGGTCGCGGACAGCCCGACGCTCCGCGCCCGCGAACAGCAGGCGATCGCCGACGCGACAGCCGCACTGGCCGCACGGCTCGCCGCCGAGGAGAGCGCGGGTCCCGGCGGGGCCGTCACCGCGTACGTGGCCGCGAACGCCCTGATGGGTGTCCATCGCGCTCTCATCGACCTCGTACGGAGACGTGTCCTGGCCGACGAGGCGATCGACCGGCTCGCCGCCGACGTCCGTGCGTACGGAGCGGAGGCCTTCACCCTGCTCACGCGCGGCTTCGCCGACTACGGTGTACGGCCTGCCAGTTGCGGCGATGAGTCCTGAACCGGGCAGGTGAGCAAGGGAGTTGAGTTGCGGTAAGCCGGCGACCCGTTCGGGTGACTGCCGTACCGCTCATGGGCAGGACTCCCCGAACTTCACCGCGGAGAACTCCACCGGCTGCCCATTCAGCTTCGTCCCGGCGGGCGGCTTCTCCGAGCACACCTGCCAGTTCGACTCCAGGAGGATGTAACGCCCTTTGCCGGAGGCGTCCTTGACCGTGATCGAGGTGCCGGAGCGGAGCGCGTCGCGGGCGGTGTTCACCGACTTCCCCTTGAAGTCCGGCATCGTTCCGCCGGCCGCGGTGGGCGTGGACCGGTCCTTCGCCGGGCAGGTCTCGTCCGACTTCACGGCGCCGAAGTCCAGTTGGGTGTCCGTGGACGTGGTCGTACCGGCCTTCACGTTCTGGGAGCAGACCTTCCAGTCCCGGTCGAGGATCTGGTGCCGGTCACGGCCGAGCGAGTCGTGGGACTTGAGGCTGTAGAAACCCTGCTTCTGCGCCGCGTCCTGCGCGGACTGAAGGCCCATGCCGATGAAGTCGGGGACGGTCTTGGGGCTGCCTCCGGTCTTGGCGTCGCTGCTCCCGGCGGTGGCTGTGGCTGTTGAACTTCCGCCTGCGCCGGTGGTGTTGTCGCAAGCGGTTCCGAGGCCGCCGATGACGAGAATGCCTGCGGTGACTCCACCGACGAGCTTCCAGTCGCGCTTCTTCTTCGGACGTGATCCGGCGGCCCATGACGGCTGACCTGGTGGCGTAAATACGGAGTTGGACACGGTACGCCCCTGATGTGTGGATGAAGGGACACTGTGTCAGACATGGAGACCCGGCGGCACGGTGAGTGACGAACCGTGACAGGTTTCGGGGCGGTGTTCGGCAACGGCAGACTGGACGGATGGACGCAGGACTTGCCGCGCTGCTGGGTGCCGCTGTCGGCTCCGTCGCCACTCTCGGCGCCGCGATCGTGAGCGGTCGGACACAGACACGGGCTCAGCACGATCAGTGGCGGCGTCAGCATCGCCGCGATGCCTACGCCGGTTACCTCGGCGCGCTCCATGACCGCGACATCGCCATGGACGCCGTACTCGACGCACTGCGTTCGGACGAACCCGAACTGCCCGATGTCGATGAGAAGATACATCGCTTCATCGCCCTTGCCCGCGAGGTCCACCGCGCCGCCGAGGTCGTGATCCTCGAAGGACCGGCCTCCCTCGTGGAAGTCACCGAACGAGTCGCCGACGCCTCCAGCGGGCTCTCCGAGGTCATGCGGCGGATGGCCGACAACGCTCGCGTCGGGGACGTCACCCGCAAGACCGAGGACGTGACCCTTGCCGCCGAGCGGGAGCGCATCCTCTACCAGGAAGTGAGGGCCTTCCGGGTCGCGGCCCGTGGTGTCATCGGCAACGCCGCCTGATCCGTGGCTACTTGAGGTGCCGGCCCAGGAAGTCGACGATGTGGCCCATCGTCTCCTGGGTGGACCAGGGCAGGGAGGCCGTGGTGTCGCCGGTGAAGGACAGGTCGCCGTGGCCGGCGCCGGTGAGGACGTAGCGGGTGCTGTCGATTCCCTTGGCGCGCAGTGCCGTGTGGAGGTTCAGGGTTTCGCTGGGTGAGACCAGGTTGTCGGCGCTGCCGTGGAAGATGACGAAGGGCGCGGTCCTGGAGCTGATGTGGGTGGCCGGGTCGGCGGCCGCGACCTCGCTGGTGCGGTTCGCGACCGACTTCTTGGTGCCGGGGCCGTAGACCCATTGGGCGGCGCTGTTGCCCGCCGCGTAGTTGGCCTTCTGGGCCGCCGTGTCGTAGTCGGCCGCGAGCTTGGAGAGGTCGGCCGGGCCGAACTCGTCGACCACGCCCTGGACTTCACTGCTCTGGTCGAGGTTGTCGCCGACGTCGAAGGACTTCTCGCCGTTGGTGGCGCCGGTCATCGCCGCCAGGTAGCCGCCCGCAGACTGCCCCCATACGGCGACCTGATCGGCGTCGATGGAGTACTTGTCCGCGTTGGCGCGGAGGTACCGGATCGCGGACTTCACATCGGCGACGGCGTCCTTGTACGTGGCGCCGTCCTTGGTGGTGCGGTACTGGACGCTGGCCACGACGTAGCCCTGGTCTGCCACGTAGGTGCGCTGATTCAGGTTGGCGGTGCGGTCCGCCATGACGAAGCCACCGCCGGTCAGGTAGATGACCAGGGGCTTCTTTCCCGATGTGGACGTGGGTACCTGGATGTCCAGCTTCAGGTCGCTCTTCTTGCCGTCGGTGGTCGGCGAGGCGTACGTGATGTCGTGCGTGGTGGTGATCCCGGAGGTGGCGCATCGGATCTGCGCACCCTTGGGGTCGATCACCGTGCTGGTGCCGGTGTCCGACTTCTTGATGGTCTTGGCCAGGGCGATGCCTCCCGCGTTGCCCGACGGCATTCCGGTGGGCGTCCCCGCGGGCGTTCCGGCGCCGGCCCCGGCGGTGGCGTTGGCCGTGCCCGTGGGGCAGGCGGCCGTCTTCGCGCTGGGGCCGGCTGTACCGCCGGCCGAGCTTGTGCCGCCCGAGGAGCAGGCGACCAGGGCCAGCCCCGCGGTGATGGTGACCGTGACGGCGGCTCCGCCCCTCCACCAGCCTGCCCGCGCCTTCCCTTGAGGCGCTGTCTTCTCTCCGCGCATGTCCATGTCTTCTTCTCCAGCCGGCACGAGGTGGTAAACGGAGATCGCATCTCCGGTTTGTCTCCGCCACCGTAACATCAAACGGAGATGTAATCTCCGTTTAGATTCCAGGGGGTGATCGTGCCGGGGCGAACCTGATCAAGGGGTGCCCAGCTCGCGCCGGTACGATGAGCTGGAAGATCCGACATCATCCGGAAGGCGTGACGACTGGTATGGCGGAGCCCGCTGAACACGGCAGACCGCCGCTGCGGCGCGACGCCGAGCTGAACCGCCGCCGCCTGATGACCGCCGCCCGCGAGGTGTTCCGCGACCGGGGTCTGGCCGCGACTCTCGACGACGTCGCCCGCCACGCGGGCCTCGGTGTGGGGACGGCCTACCGGCACTTCTCCAACAAGGAGGAACTGGTCGACGCGGTCTTCGAGGACATGATCGACCAGGTCGAGGCGTCCGCCCGGGAGGCCGCCGCCGATCCCGATCCGTGGCACGGACTGGCGTCCAGCCTGGAGAAGGTGTGCGAACTCCAGGCACACGACCGGGGGTTGCGCGAGGTCATGCTCGGCACCGGCAAGGCGGCCCAGCGGCACGCTGTCGTCGACCGGCGGATCAAGCCCCTGCTCGATCCGCTGATCGAGCGCGCCAAGGAGCAGGGGGCGCTGCGCCCGGACATGGAGCACCTGGATCTTCCGATGATCCAGCTGATGGTGGCCGCGGTCACCGACCAGACCGGAGACCCCGACCTGTGGCGGCGCTACCTGCGCCTGCTGCTGGACGGCATGCGCACCCAGCCGGACGGGACGGAACCGCTGCCCCCGGCCCCCGTGTTCCGCGGCATCGGAGTGGCCCCGGATCCCGCAGAGGAGAAGCCGCCCCGTCTCTGAGACCGGTCGGCGCGGACGCGTCCTGAGGCACTAGACCGAGAGCGCGAACCCGCCCGTCACCCGCAACGTCTCACCCGTGATGAACGAGGCCTTCGACGAGACCAGATACAGCAGCGCCTCGACGATGTCCCGTTCCTCGCCCTCCCGTTGGAGGATCTGCTCGCCCAGCACCCGCTTCGCCTCGGCCTCGGACAGTTCGGCCCGGACCGTGTCGGTGAAGATCAGGCCCGGGGCGATCGCGTTGACGCGGATGCCGTCGGCGGCGAACTCGCGCGCGAAGGACACGGTCAGTCCGCGTACGGCGAGTTTGGAGACGCCGTAGATGCTGCGGTTCGCGTAGGCCGCCGACGAGGAGATGTTGACGATGGCGGCACCGGCGCGGCCCCGCATGGCTTTCTGTGCCGCGAGGGAGCAGATGACGACGCCCATCACGTTCACGTCGAGGACGCGTCGCACGTTGGCGAGGCCGAGTTCGGTGAACGGCCGGTTGTAAGCGGCGTGCAGGCCCGCGTTGTTGACCAGGATGTCCAGGCCGCCGTGCCGTTCGGCGACCTCGCCGACGACCGCCTCGACCGCGGCCTCGTCGGCGACGTCACAGGCCACCCCCGTCACGCTGCCGCCCGCGGCGGTGAGTTCGGCGGCGGCGGCCTCCGCCGCGGCTGCGTCGATGTCCGCGAGCACGACGTGCGCACCCCGCGCCGACAGAGCCGCGCCGAACGCCTTGCCGAACCCGCGCCCGCCCCCGGTGATGAACGCGACCTTGCCGTGGTGCTCGTCCTGTTCCGGCATTACGGATGCTCCCGTCGTCGTCCTGGTTCCAACCGGCGCCCCGCACCGGTCACTTGGGGCCGAACCGCTGTCCCGCGTCGAGCCGCAGGCACTGGCCGTTCAGCATCGGGTTGTCGACGATGGCGAGCGCGAGCTTCGCGTACTCCTCGGGGCGGCCCAGGCGTTTGGGGAACGCCGCGTCCCTGACCAGGACCGCCCGCGCCTCGTCCGGGATCTTCTCGACGGCGCCCGTGTCGAACAGACTGGGCGCGATGGCCAGGACGCGGATGCCGAGTGAGCCGAGATCGCGCGCCATGGTGAGGCACATCCCGGCGATGGCGGCCTTGGCGGCCCCGTAGGCGACCTGCCCGACCTGCCCCTCGAAGGCGGCGATCGACGACGTGTTGATGATGACGCCGCGCTCGCCGTCCGGGTCCTCGGGCTCGTTGCGGCTCATGTGCGAGGCGGCGAGCCGGCTGACGTTGAAGGTCGCGACGGTGTTGAGGTCGAGGACCCGGCGGAAGGTGTCGAGGTCGTGCGGCCCGCTCCTGCCGAGTGTCCGCTTCGCCGTACCGCCGCCCGCAGTTGTGATCGATACGTGCAGTCCGCCGAGCGATTCGACGGCGGTGGCCAGCGCACTCTCCGTCGCCTCGAAGTCGGTGACGTCGACGGGCTGGAAACGCCCGCCCAGCGCGGCCGCGACCTCCGCACCGGCCGACGCGGGACGATCGAGTACGACGACGTCGGCGCCGCGCGCCGCGAGCAACTCGGCGCTGGCGCGCCCCATTCCGGAGGCACCGCCGAACACCACGGCCTTCTTGCCCTTGATCTCCATCGGTCGATTCCCTTTCGCTCGGCTCAGGCGGACGCGGAAGACCGCTGGAGGAGGGTGCAGAGCCGGTCGCGGTGGACGGCCGTGTCCCCGTGGAGCACCCGGTCGGCCCTGGCCCGGCGCAGGTGGAGATGGAGGTCGTGCTCCCAGGTGAAGCCGATGCCGCCGTGCAACTGCAGTGCCCTGGCGGCGACTTCACCGGTACCGGCGGTGGCGTAGGCGGCGGCGGCACAGGCCGCGCGGGCGGCGTCGTCGGTACCCGCGTCGGCGGCCATCGCCGCGTAGTACGTCGCGGCACGGGTGCCGTGCACGAGCAGTGCCATGTCGGCGCAGGCGTGCTTGACGGCCTGGAAAGCGCCGATCGGCCGCCCGAACTGCACCCGGCTCGTGGTGTGTTCCACGGTCATTTCCAGCATCCGCTCCATCACGCCGAGCGCGTCGGCGCACCGTAGGACGGATGCCTCGTCGAGCAGGGCCTGGATGTCGGCCGGCCCGCCGTCGAGACGGGCGTCGAGCGGAACGCGTACGGCGTCCAGGCGGACCTCGTGGAACGCGCGGGTCGGATCCAGGACGCGCTGACGCCGGACGGTGACACCGGGGGCCGCGCGGTCGACGAGGAAGGACGCCGGTTCGCCCTCGTGGCGTGCGCTGACCAGCAGCCAGCGAGCGCCGCCGGCGTCCTGCACCACGGTCTTCACGCCGTCCAGGACGGCCCCGTCCCCATCCGTGCGGGCGGTCGCGCGGATCCCGTCGAGGGTCCAGGGTGCGTGCGGTTCGGCGAAGGCCCAGGTGGCCCAGCCCTCTCCGGCGGCGAGCGCGGGCAGCACCTCGCCGCGCAGCCGTTCGGAACCGCCGTAGGCGATCGCCCGGCCGACGACCGCTGTCGGCAGGAACGGGCCCCGGCCCAGCGCGCGCCCGATCTCCTCGGCTACCAGGGCGAGTTCGACCAGTCCCTGGCCGGACCCGCCGTACTCCTCGGGCAGGGCAAGGCCGGGCCAGCCGAGGTCGGAGGTCAGCCGCCACAATTCGGGGTCGACGTCCTCGGAGCGGTCCATCGAGGCTCGGACGAGGGCGATCGGGGCCCGGTCGGCCAGCAGGTCGCGAGAGGCCTCGCGCAGCATGGCCTGCTCCTCGCTGAGCTCGAAGTTCACCAGCCACCACCCGTTCCACGGCAGATCGACGGCAGATCCACGGCATGAAGAAGGTATCCTCTTTTAGGAGATCGGTCGAGATGTCGGGGTGCTTCTGGGCGTTCTTCCGCGTCGTGTGACGAGTTGAGTATCATCAATTGCATGACTGACGCCGTTCTGCTCGCCGCCTGCCGCACCGCGATCGGTACCGCCCGCAGGGGAACGCTGCGTGACACCAGCGCCTTCGACCTCGCCACCGTCGTCGTACGCGAGGCGGTGCGACGCTCCGGGGTGCCGCTCGACCTGATCGACGACGTCGTCCTCGGCGAGACCCTGGCCGGCGGCGGGGACATCGCCCGCTACGCGGCACTCGAAGCGGGGCTGACCCATGTGCCCGGCCTGGCACACAACCGGCACTGCGCCTCGGGGCTGTCGAGCGTGGCGACCGCCGCCGCGGGCGTACGCGCCGGAATGGACCGCGTGGTCGTCGCGGGCGGAACGCAGTCCTCGTCGACCGCGCCGCAGGCCCGGCGCCGGATTCCGGGCACCGACGACTGGCAGGACCCCTGGATGTCGCCCTCGCATGTTCCGACCCGTGAGGCGCCCAACGATGACATGGCCACCCTCGTCGGCTGGAACACGGCCCGGATGATGGGCATCTCCCGCCAGGAGATGGACAGTTGGGCGCTGCGCTCGCACCAGCGGGCCGTGCGGGCGATCGACGGGGGACGGTTCGCCGGCGAGATCGTCCCGGTCGAGGTCATCGACCGGGACGGGACGAAATCCGTGTTCGACACCGACGAACACCCTCGACGCGACACCAGCATCGAGAAGCTCGCGGCACTGAAGGTGCTGCATCCCGAGATCGACGGCTACTCCATCACGGCGGGCAACTCCAGCGGGGTGAACGACGGTTCGGCCGCGGTCGTCGTCGCCTCCTCCGAGGTCGCCGCCGAGCACGGGCTCGCGCCGCTCGCCACCGTACGGTCGTGGGCGAGTGTCGGCGTCGACCCCGCCGAGACGGGACTGGCCCCGATCGCCGCCATCCGCAAGGCACTTGACCGCGCCGGGCTGCGGATCGAGGACGTCGACCTGTTCGAGGTCAACGAGGCGTTCGCCGCCGTGGCCGTCGCCACCACCCGCGAACTGGACCTCGACCCGGAGCGGGTCAATCCCTTCGGCAGCGGATGCAGCCTCGGACACCCGATCGCCACCACCGGCGCGCGCATGATCGTCACGCTCGCGCACGAGCTGCGGCGGCGCGGGGGAGGGACGGCGGTCGCGGCCATGTGCGCGGGTGGCGGCATGGGATCGGCGATGGTGCTCACCGTGTGACGAGCGGCCCGCCGGGCGGCCCGCCGGTCAGCGCGCCGCCCAGCTCACCGTCTTGGTCTGCAAATACTCGTCGAGCCCGAACTCGCCCCACTCGCGGCCGAGTCCGCTCTGCTTGTAGCCGCCGAAAGCCGCCCGCGGGTTCACCCCGGCGCTGCCGCCGTTGATCGTGACACCGCCGGTCCGCAGCCGGGTCGCCATGTCGTACGCGGCCGGCGTGTCCGCGCTCCAGACCGCACCGCCCAGACCGTAGGGACTGTCGTTGGCGATGCGCACCGCCTCCTCGTCGGTGCGGAACGGGATGACGACGCCGACCGGTCCGAAGAACTCCGTCCGGGCGACGGTCATCGCGTTGTCCACGGCGGCGAGGAGCGTGGGTTCCAGGAAGTAGCCCTTGTCGAGACCGGCCGGGCGCCTGCCGCCGCAGACGATACGGGCGCCCTCCTCCTCGCCGACCTGGATCAGCTTCTCGACCTTGTCCCGCTGGGCCGCGCTGATCAGCGGACCCATCGTGGTGGCCGGGTCGGCGGGGTCGCCGACCCTGACCCCGGCGAGGGCCGCGCTCAGCCGGTCGACCAGCTCGTCGTGGAGGGACTCGTGCACCAGCGTGCGGGTCAACAGTGAACAGCCCTGCCCCGCATGGGTGGTCATCCCCCCCAGCGCGGAACGGACCGCGCCGTCGAGATCGCCGTCGGCGCGGACGATGTTGGCCGACTTGCCGCCGAGCTCCAGGACGACCTTCTTCATGGAGGCGGCGGCCTGGGCGTACACGACGCGGCCCACCGTGTCCGAGCCCGTGAAGCTGACGAGGTCCACCATCGGGTGGGTGGTCAGCTCCCGGCCGGCCTCGACATCGCCGGTCACGATGTTCAGCACACCCGGCGGCAGCCCGGCCGCGTCGGCGAAGTCACCGAGCAGCAGCGAGTCGAGCGGCGTCTGGGGCGCCGCTTTGAGCACGGCGGTGCAGCCCGCGGCGAGCGCGGGGATCACCTTCATCATGCTGAGGAAGAAGGGGAAGTTGTACGCCGAGATCAGCGCGCACACCCCGAACGCCTCGCGGCGCAGCACCCCTTGGGAGATGCCGACACCCGGCGCGATCGTGGGATCCATCGGGCGCTCCCACGCGAAGGCCGGGATCACCCGCTCGGCCATGTCCCGCAGATGCGCCACCGGCACCCGGGTCTGGAGCGTCTCCGCCAGCGCGCGCACCGAACCCGCCTCGGCCATGTTGACGGCGACCAGCTCAGGCAGCCGCCGCTCCAACTCCTCGGCCAGGCGCAGCAGAACGGCACCCCGCTCGGCGGGCCTCATCCGCGGCCACGGCCCCTCGTCGAAGGCCCGCCGCGCCGCCTCGACCGCACGCCGCACATCTGTGAGCGAGGAGTCGGGAACTTCGGCCAGGATCTCCTCCGTCGCCGGATTGCGTACGACGATCCGCGCGTCCGAGGTGCCGTCGGTGCGCCGTCCGTCGATGTAGAGCCGCGAAGAGAACGAGTACGTCGTCGTCATGTGCCGTCTCCTCATCAGTGTGTCCCGGGTTGAGTGTACTGAATTAGCGGGGACGGGTCAGGGGTGCGTCGAGTTTATTGACTGGACCGGTCGGTACAGCTAACTTCGCAGATATCTGGGGGTCGGCCTTCTGGCTACGGACGACGGAGTTCGAAGAGAGGTACCGCCTGTGTTCAAGGAATTTGTCGTGTCCGGCGATTCGCACATCATCGAGCCGGTCGATCTGTTCAAGACCCGCCTGCCCAAGCAGCTGCGTGAACGCGCCCTCTGGGAAGAGGAGTTCACCCTCGACGAGCCGATCGTGCCGGGCGGGCACACGGAGTTCAAGAAGCTCCACACCATCGGGTTCGACGGCTGGACCATCTCCAAGTACCGCCAGACCGGCGGGGAGACGCCCGACGGCGATCCCGACCACATCATCCGGGACATGAACTTCGACGGCGTCGACGCCTCGGTCATGTTCCCCAACCTCTCGCTGTTCGTCCTGTTCACGGACGACCACGAGCTGTCGATGGCGCACGCGCGGGTGTGGAACGACTACCTCGTCGAGCGCTACCTCCCCTACAAGGACCGGCTGCGTCCCACCGCCGCGATCCCGATCACGGACGTCCCCGCGGCCGTGGCGGAGATCGAGCGGATCGCGCGGCTGGGACTCGGCGCGATCCTGCTGCCGGAGATCCCGCCGCTGCCGTACTACGCGCGGGAGTACGACCCGATCTGGGCCGCCGCCCAGGCGCACGACCTGCCGGTCTTCATCCACGTGGCCACCGGCGGGGTGAAGGTCAAGCAGGAGATCTCCGGGACGGCGCAGACCGTCCGGGGGCTGATGACGTCCATGAACATGGGCAAGGGCAACCTGACCGACGACATGGTGGCGGGCCGGACCATGGGCTTCGCGGCCGGCGCCGGTGTGGCGGGTCCGCAGGGCATCATCGCCAGCCTGGTCGGCGGCGGGGTGTGCGAGCGCTTCCCCGACCTGCACTTCAACCTGATCGAGTACACCGCCGGCTGGCTGGTGTCCTTCATGGGGTACATGGACAAGGCGTGGAAGACGGGTACCGGCCAGGACCCCGACTGGTGGCTGGGCTTCTGGGACGACAATCGTCCGGCGACCGAACAGCCCTCCATGGGAAGGCTGTTCGCGATCAACGACAAGTGGCCCTACCCGCTCAAGCCGACCGAGTACGTCCGGCGGCAGATCCACGTGCAGTTCGCGGACGACCCCACGGCGGTCAAGGCCCGTCACATCACCGGCCTGTCGACGGTGATGTGGGGCAACGACTACCCACACGCGGAAGGCACCTTCCGCAGCAGCGCGGAGTGCATCGCGGAGAACTTCGAGGGCGTCAACGACGAGGACCGCGCGGCCATCCTGGGCGGCACCCTCGCCGACGTCGTGCACTTCGACAAGAGCCGGAAGCTCGCCCCGGTCACCGAGAGCGCCTGACCCGGAAAGCGGCGTTTCAGGGTACTGAAACGCGAAGGCAGCGGCGGGCGGCCCGAGGGTGCCGCCCGCCGCTTCTCTCACGGCGTGGGCAGTTCGTCGATCAGGGCGAGGGAGGCACGGGCGTACGCGGCCCGGCGCCGCTGGCTCACCAGGAAACTCGGGGGCGCGAAATATCCGACGTCACGGGGCAGCGAATCGGCGCGACGGGCGAGCATGTCCTTCGCGTCGGCCGTCGTCCCGCACACGGCGATCTCCGTCAGCATCTCGTCGGTGACGGCGGCGGCCATCGCGTCGGTGTCACCGGCCCGGAACGCCTTGCGCAGCTGCGCCACCGGGCCCTCCCAGCCGTGGTGGGCCACGAACGGGTCGTACGTCTTCACCGTCAGGTAGAAGGCGATCATGCGCCGGGCGTCGGCCACGGCGCGTTCGGGGGCGGTGTCGTCGACCGCCGTGATGACCCAGCCGTGCTCCAGGGGCGGCTCGGTCCGGTCGGCCGCCACCGTGCCGCTCTCCACCGACGGGCGTACGACGTCGTTCCACCAGGAGCGGGTGAACAGCCCGTGCCCGATGACGCCGTCGGCGACCCGGCCCGCCGTGGCGGCCATGCGGGTGTTGAACGCGGCGAGCAGGACGGGGATGTCGAGCCGGCCGAGCACGGGGGCGCGGACGTCGGCGTCGATCGAGTGGAACTCGCCCGAGTAGTGGACCTTCTCGCCGTTCTCCGCGTGCAGCCAGGCGCGCACGGCGCCGACGGTCTCCGCGATCCGGGCCACGGGCCGGTCGGCCGGCACGTCGAGCCAGTCGCGGTTGATGCGGAACGCGGCGCTGCCCAGCCCGAGGAAGAGCCGCCCCGGCGCCTGGGCGTGCAGCTGGCGCAGCGCGGTGGCGTGCGCGTACGGGGTGCGGGCGAAGGCGTAGGCGATGGCGGGCCCCGCCAGGGCGCGCTCGGAGTTCGCGACGATCTCGGCGACAGTGAGGTAGGCGTCGTGGTCGACGAACTCGCCGGCGCAGAAGGCGCCCGCACCGGCCTCCTCGGCCTCACGTGCCACCTCACGGCCCGGCCAGGGCATGCCAAAGCGCATCGGAGCCAGCCCTCCATGGAGCATCATAAAAAAGGATACTGTTTTATGGAGCGTAGGGGAGCGTCAGCGCAGTGTCCACCGTCCGCGGGGCACCGCCGCGCGGTCCACCTCCGCCTTTCCGATCGGGTTGCCGATCTGGGTGTACGACAGTCCGGTGCGCAGCGCCTGGGTGCGGGTCGCGTCCAGGGACTCCCAGATCGCGCGGACCGTGCCCTGGATCGCCGCCGGCGGTTTGGCGGCGATGACGCGCGCGATCTCGTCCGCCCGGTCCCAGAGCTGTTCGCCCGGCAACACCTCGCTGACCAGGCCGATCTGGAGAGCGCGTGCGGCCGACACGCGCTCGTCCAGACCGAGCAGCGCGATGCGCAGGGCCTCGCCGAGCGGGATGCGGCGGGCCAGCCCGATCGGTTCGAGGGCCGCGGTGAGTCCGTAGCTGACGTGCGGATCGAAGAAGGTCGCGTCCTCCGAACAGATCAGGATGTCGGCCTCGTTGAGCCAGTAGAACGCGCCGCCGGCGGCCATCCCGTGCACCGCGCAGACCAGGGGTTTCCACACCTGGTTCAGCTTCGGCGACAGGAACTCCCCGGGGTCGGTCTGCGACCACACATTGGGATGCCGGTCGATTCCCTCCTTCACGTCCATGCCGGTGCTGAACGCGCGCTCGCCCGACCCGCGCAACACCACGACATGCACGTCGTCGTCGGCCTTCACCCTGTCCCAGAGCGCGGAGAAGTCGTCCAGCATCTGCTGGTTGAAGCTGTTCATGGCCTGCGGCCGGTTCAGCGTGACCGTGGCGACATGGTCGGTCACCTCGTACAGGACGGTCTTGAGATCCATCCGGCGACTCCGTTCGTCATCTCGACGTGATCGAGGTAAGTAGTATACTTTTTTCTGGTCTTCGGGCGCCCGGAACGGAACAAGATCCGCGGAGGAAGCTGCGATGAGGCCACGAGTGGGACAGATGCTCGCCAGTACGGTGGACACGACGGCGGTGATCGTCGTGCGCTGCCCTGACAGCGAGCTGGACGTCACCTGCGGCGGTGCCGCGATGATCGAGGGAACCGCGCCGGGAGCCGTCACCGGCACGGCCGACCCGGACCTGATGGGCGGTTCGCTGCTCGGCAAGCGCTACGCCGACGAGGACCTCGGCCTCGAACTGCTCTGCACGAAACAGGGACAGGGGACGCTCGCGGTGAACGGGGTTCCTCTGCCGGTGAAGAGCGCCAAGCCGCTCCCGGCCTCGGACTGAGAAACGGGAAGACTGAGAAACGGGAAGCGGGAAGTGCGCCGATGAACGTCTCGATGATCCTGGACATGGCCGCAGAGGGCTTCGGCGACCGGGTCGTGATCGGCCGCGCACAGGACGGGCTCACCCCCGTCCGATTGCGCGAACTGTCCGCCGGTGGGGCCCGGGTGGTCCGCGCGGCCGATGCCGACGCGATCGTGTACCTGGCGACGAACGGCCCGGCCTTCGCTGTCGCCCAGTTCGCCGCGGCCCTCGCCGGGGTTCCACTGGTCCCGGTCAACTACCGCCTGGGCGAAGAGCAGTTGGATGCCCTCCTCGCGAACCACCCGCGCGCACTGGCCATCGCCGCTCCCGGCCAGGACGTGGCACCGCGCCGGGCCGGACTGACGGTCCGCAGCCCGGCCGAATGGCTCACGGAGGCAGCCGCGAACACCGACGGCGACGTCGAACCGCGGTTGTCCGACGCTCCCGCCGTACTGATCTACACCAGCGGGACCACCTCGACCCCGAAGGGAGTGGTCCTGCGTCACCACAACCTCGTGTCGTACGTGCTCGGCACGGTGGAGTTCGCCGCGGCGGACCCGGCCGAGGCGGCGCTGATGAGTGTGCCGCCGTACCACATAGCCGCCGTCTCCAATGTGCTGACGAACCTCTACGCCGGCCGGCGCACCCTCACCCTCGACCAGTTCACCCCGGAGGGCTGGCTCGCCCTCGTCCGGGAGCAGCGGATCACCCACGCGATGGTCGTGCCGACCATGCTCGCCCGGATCATGGACACGGCGGGGCTGGACCGTTCGGTGCCCTCCATGCGGTCGCTGGCCTACGGTGGCGCCAGGATGCCGGTGCGTGTGATCGAGACGGCACTGCGCACCTGGCCGCGGGTGGACTTCGTCAACGCCTATGGCCTGACGGAGACTTCGTCCACCGTCTCGGTGCTCGGCCCGGCCGAACACCGGGCGGCGGTCGCGAGCGAGGATCCCGCGGTGCGGGCCCGGCTCGGTTCGGCCGGACTGCCGGTGCCGGGGATCGAGATCGAGGTCCGGGACGGCAACGGGAAGCCCCTCGGTGCGGGGGAGACCGGGCAGATCTGGGTGCGCGGCGAGCAGGTCTCGGGGGAGTACGCGGGGCAGGGCTCCGCGGTCGACGAGCGGGGCTTCTTCCACACCCGCGACCGGGGCCACCTCGACACGGACGGCTACGTCCACATCGAGGGCAGAGCCGACGACACGATCATCCGCGGCGCGGAGAACATCGCGCCCGCCGAGATCGAGGACGTTCTGCTACGGCACCCGGACGTGCTCGACGCCGTCGTCGTCGGCGTCCCCGACGAGGAGTGGGGTCAGCGCATCGAGGCCGTCGTGGTCCCGCGCGACGGCGCGAAGGCCGACGCGGGGGCGCTGCGCGCGGCCGTACGCGGCACGCTGCGTGGTTCGAAGACCCCGGACCGCATCACGTACTGGACCGAACTCCCGCGCACGGTCACCGGCAAGCTGGTGCGCCGCGACATCGTGGCGGCACTGACCGCACCCGAGGACGGGACGAAGGGGCAGCCATGAGCGTCGCCACCAACAGCCCTGCACTGATAAGGGAGTTGACGGATCGTGCGGCCGCCGTGGTCGGCGGCTGGATACCCGGCGCCACGGTGGACGGCGTCGAACCGCTCACCGGCGGCACGTCGAGCCTGACGTACGTCGCGGCCCTGGCGGGTGTCCCGGCGGGCTACGAGCGCGTCGTCCTCAAGGTGGCCCCGCCCGGCCTGGCCCCGGTCCGCAACCGGGACGTGCTGCGCCAGGCACGGCTCATGGCGGCCCTGGCCGGACAGCCGGGCGTACGGGTACCGAAGGTGCTGTTCTGCGACGCGGGCGCGCCCCCGGAGATCCAGCCCTTCGTGGCCATGGAACTGGTGCCGGGGGAGTGCGTCGAGCCGGTGCTGGTGCCGCGCGGCACGCTGAGCCCGGGGGAAGTGCGGGAGCGTGCCCTGGACGCGGCGCGCATGCTGGCCGCTCTGCACCGGGTGGATCCGGCGCGTACGGCGCTCGCGGCGGAGCCGGTGGTGACGCTCACCGGGGAGATCGACCGCTGGACGCGGGCGTTCGGCACCGTCTCCGACGACCTGCGCACCGGCCATGAGGTGGTCGCGGAGCGGTTGCACGCGACCGTGCCCGCCGCGATGACGCCGGTGTTCACCCATGGCGACTACCGGCTCGGCAACACGTTGTGCGCGGACGGCTCGGTCACGTCGGTCATCGACTGGGAGATCTGGTCGCGCGGCGACCCCCGGGTCGACATGACCTGGCTGACCTTCTTCACCGACGAGGCCCGCCACCCCGCGTCTCTGTCGGACGAGCCCACCGGCATGCCCGGCAGGGCCGAACTGGTCGACGCCTACGAGCAGTCGCGAGGCGAACCACTTCGGGACCTGCCGTGGTTCGAGGCACTCACCAAGTACAAGGAGTCGGCCGCGACCGCGCTGTTGATCAAGCGGGGCAGAAAGACCGGGCAGTTGAACACCATGCACCGGCGGATGCTGCCCGCGCTGCCCGAACTGCTGGACGAGGCGCTGGAGTTGCTCGGCTAGTACAGCCCGCCGTCGACCCGTATCAGCGCCCCCGTCGTGTAACTGGACGCGTCGCTCGCCAGATACAGCGCGGTACCGACGATCTCCTCCGGCTGCCCGGGACGCCCGATCGCGCTGCGCGTCGTCTGCCGTTTCTCCTCCGCCCAGGCCTTGGAGATGTCCGTGAGGAACGGCCCGGCCGAGATCGTGTTGACCCGTACGGCCGGGCCGTACTCCAGGGCGAAGACCGTGGTGAGGGCGTTGAGGGCGGCCTTGGCCCCGGCGTACGGGCCGAAGCGTGGCTGGGGCATCAGGGCGCCGGAGGAGGAGACGTTGATGATCGAGCCGCCGCCCGCGTCGGCCATCCGCTGCCCGATCAGCGCCGCGAGCCGGAACGGTCCCTTGAAGTTGACGCCGATCACCTTGTCGAAGAGCTCCTCGCTCGTGTCGGCGGAGGAGGGGGCGAGCGGCGACATGCCGGCGTTGTTGACGAGGACGTCGACCCTGCCGAACTCCGCGTAGGCCGCGTCGGCGAGCCGGCCGAGGTCGTCCCAGTGGCCGACGTGGGCGGCGACCGGCAGGGCACGCCGGCCCAGGTCGCGGACCTCGGCCGCCGCCGTCTCGCACGCGTCGAGCTTGCGGCTGGCGATCACGACGTCGGCGCCCGCGCCGGCGAAGGCGCGCACCATCGCGAGACCCAGACCGCGGCTGCCGCCCGTGACGAGCGCGACCTTTCCGGACAGGTCGAACAGGTCGGCCGGAGCAAGGGACTTGATGTCGCGCCCGTCGCTCATGCGTCCACCCGGCCGGAGAGGCTCTCGTCGTCGAGGATGTGCGCGTACCGTTTGCGGGCGGCCTCCAGCCTGGGCGGGACGTGCTCGCTGGGGAACAGTCCCTCGGCCGGCCGGCGGTTCTTCAGCAACTGCTTGGCGATCGTGGTGCGGTGGACCTCGGTGGGGCCGTCGGCGAGGGCCAGGTTCGGTGCGGCCATCCACCATTTCGCCAGCGGGAGTTCGTTGGTGGTGCCGAGCGAACCGTGCAGGTGCAGGGCGCGCTGGATGATGTCGTGCAGCACCTTCGCCGTCTGGACCTTGCACATCGCGATCTGGGTGCGGGCGGCGCCGTGCGGCTGGGTGTCGATGATCCAGGCCGTGTGCAGCACCAGCAGCCGGAACTGCTGCAACTCCACCCAGGAGTCCGCGATGAACTGCTGCACGGCCTGCTTCTCGGCGAGAAGAGTGCCCTGAGTACGGCGGGACAGCGCACGCTCGCACATCATGTCGAAGGCGCGGGTGCACTTGCCGACGGTGCGCATCGCGTGGTGCACCCGGCCTCCGCCCAGCCGGGCCTGCGCGACCTTGAAGCCCTCGCCGGGGCCGCCGAGCATGGCGTCGAGCGGGACCCGCACCCGGTCGTAGTGGATGTAGGCGTGGATGCCCTCGTCGAGGGAGTCGCGTTCGTCCATCGTGCCGACGTTGCGCTTGATCTCGATGCCGGGTGTCTCGGCCGGGACGACGAACATCGACATCCGGGCGTGCGGCGCGGCCTCCGGGTCGGTGACGGCCATGACGATGAGGAAGGCCGCGTACCGGGCGTTCGAGGAGAACCACTTCTCCCCGTCTATCACCCACTGGTCCCCCTCGCGCCGGGCCCGGCACGTGAACTCCTTCGGATCGGCCCCCGCCTGCGGTTCCGTCATCGAGAAGGTGGAGACGATGTCCCCGTCGAGCAGGGGCTGGAGGTAGCGCGCCTTCTGCTCGTCGGTGCCGAACATGGCCAGGATCTCGGCGTTGCCGGTGTCCGGGGCGGCGGTGCCGAAGACCGTCGGGGCCCAGTAGGAGCGGCCGAGGATCTCGTTGAGGTACGCGAGCTTCACCTGGCCGTAGCCCGCGCCGCCGAGTTCGGCGCCGAGATGGCAGGCCCACAGACCCTGGGCCCGGACCTGTTCCTGGAGCGGCTTGAGAATCGCGCGTGCCTTCTCGTTGCGCGTGTCGTACGGGTCGCCGCCGTGCGGGAACAGCAGGTCGAGCGGCTCGACCTCCTCCCGTACGAAGGCCGCCGCCCAGTCCAGTTTGGCCTGGAACTCGGGTTCGATCGAGAAGTCCAGCATCGGCCCTCCGGAAGGTGCGGGTCGGTCGGTGACGGCAAAACAGTATACTTTTTAGCGAGGTTCGGTCCATACTCGGAGCGCGTGACGGCAGATTGAGTATGAGGAGTTGGTCGATGCGCAGGCCGATGGAGGGCGTTCGCGTTCTCGAAGTAGCCCAGTTCACCTTCGTCCCGGCGGCGGGCGCCGTGCTCGCCGACTGGGGCGCCGATGTGATCAAGATCGAGCACGCCGAACGCGGCGACGGACAGAGGGGGTTGGTCCGGGTCCTCGGTTACGACGCCACCAGCAAGGGGTCGTCGTTCTTCCCGATCGTGGAGGGACCCAACCGGGGCAAACGCAGCGTCGGCCTCGCCCTGGAGAAACCGTCGGCCCGCAAGGCGTTCGAGGAACTGGTCCGCCGCAGTGACGTGTTCCTCACCAACTTCCTGCCCGGGGCGCGCGCGAAACTGCGCATCGACGTCGAGGACATCCGGGCGATCAACCCGGACATCATCTACGTGCGGGGCAGCGGCTTCGGCCCGCGCGGCGACGAGGCCACCAAGGGCGGCTACGACAGCACCGCCTTCTGGGCGCGCGGCGGCAGCGCCGCCGGTGTCACACCACCTGACGCGGACCGGATGATCCGGATGCCCGCCGGTGCCTACGGCGACTCGATGGGCGGCATGACGATCGCCGGGGGAATCGCCGCCGCCCTCTACTCCCGCGCGACGACCGGCGAACCGTCCGTGGTCGACGTGTCGTTGCTCGGTGTCGGCGCCTGGGCGACCCAGTTCACGGTCAACATGGCGCTGATGAACGGCGGACCGCTGCCGGTGAACGTCCAGCCCCGGCACGGCTCGCGCACCAACCCGCTCATCGGGGCCTACCTGACCTCGGACGGACGCTGGATCGAACTGTCGATGCTCCAACCCGGCCGTTACTGGGCCGAGTTCTGCAAACTCGCCGGCCGCGGTGAACTCGCCACCGACGAACGCTTCGACAGCACCGAGAAGTTGATGGCCAACGCGGCACAGGCGGCCGGCATCGTCGCCGACCTCATCGCGTCCCGCCCCTTCGCGGAGTGGGTCGAGATCCTCTCCCGCGGGGAGGGCCAGTGGTCGGCCGTGCAGAACGCCTGGGAGGTCGGCCAGGACCCCTCACTGCGCGCCAACGGACTCATCGCCCCGGTCGTGGACGCCGACGGTGTGGGCCGTGAACTCGTCGCGAGCCCCGTCCAGTTCGACGAGGCCCCGGCCGACATCACGCGGGCGCCGCAGTTCGCGGAGCACACCGACGAGGTGCTGCGCTCGCTCGGTCTCTCCGACGAGGAGCTGATCGCGCTGAAGATCGACGGCGCGGCGACATGACCGGCGTGGGTGACCTGACCGCCGTAGGAGATCCGGCCGCCGTGCGCATCCCGAACACCGTACGAGAGGAGCCGTGATGAGCGCGACACTCGAACCCGACGGGACCCACCAGGGCGTTCCGGCGTACCACTTCGACAACCGGCTCGGCGGCCCGGTCCTGAGCCATCAGGAACGCTGGGACGAGATCGCCCGCACGCACTCCGGATTCCGGAGCACCATCGCGCGCGGGTACTGGGTCGTGACCGAAGGCGCGGCCGTGCAGGAGGCGTTGCAGGACTGGCGGACCTTCTCCAACCAGTCCGTGACGGCGCTCGATCCCGACCCCAGGTTCCTGTGGATCCCGGAGATGCTCGACCCGCCCCAACACACCGCGTGGCGGCGCCTGTTGGGCAGCGCCTTCTCGCCCAAGACCGTCGCCGCCCGCGAGCCGGAGATCCGGGAGGTCGCCTCCGGTCTGATCGACGGGCTGAAGGACAGCGGCTCCGCCGACGTCCTCGACACGTTCGCCCGCCGCTTCCCGACCCTGATCTTCATGCGTCTGATGGGACTGCCCGAGGAGGACCTCCCGCAGTTCCTCGACTGGATCCACGACCTGCTGCACCTGTCCCACGGTGAAGACCCGCACGGCGAGCGGCAGTTGAGCGCGATGAACGCCGTGTCGGACTACTTCGAGCAGCAGATCGCGCTGCGCCGCGAGGCACCCCGCGATGACCTGCTGTCCCGCGCCATGACCTGGACGATCGACGACGAACCGATCGGCGACCGGGACATGCACGCGTTCTGCATCCTGCTGTTCCAGGCCGGCTTCGACACGGTCCCGATCTCCATCGGCTGGGCCCTCTACCACTTCGCCACGCATCCGGAACAGCGCAGGGCGATCGTCGACGACCCGTCACTGATCCCGACGGCGGTCGAGGAGATCCTCCGCGTCTACTCGTTCGTCGTCCCTGCCCGCAAGGCGACACAGGACGTCGAGATCGGCGGCTGCCCGGTCAGGGCGGGGGAGATGGTGATGCTTCCGCTCGCGGTCAGCAACCGCGACCCCGAGCGCTTCGACCGGCCCCTCGAAGTGGATCTGCGGCGCAAGGCCAGCAACCACATCGCGTTCGGCTCCGGCCCGCACCGCTGCCTCGGCTCCCACCTCGCCCGCCTCGAACTCAACGTGGCCGTAGAGGAATGGCACCGGCGCATCCCCGACTACGGGATCACCCCCGGCCAGGACCTCGAACAGCACGGCAACATGTACGGCATCAAGCAGCTCCGGCTGGAGTGGTGAGCGACGCCATGACCTCACCGCTCAACCCAACAGACCTGTACCACACCGGAATCGTGGTCCCGGACGTCGAGGCGGGGAAGGCCTGGTTCACCCGGATCGCGGGTCACCGCTGGACCGAGACCCAGGCCTACGACCTCACCGTGCGCCTGGCCGACGGCGAGCGCGTGCTCCCGCTGCGCTTCGCGTACTCGCTGGACGCCCCGCACCTCGAACTCGTGCAGGAGATCCCGGGCACGCCGTGGACCCCGTCCGGGCACTTGGCCACCCATCACCTCGGCTACTTCTGCGACGACCTGCCGACGACCTCCAAACGACTGGAGGAGGAGGGCTTCCCGCTGGAGGCCTGCGCGATCGTCGACGGCTCCCCGTCGATCTTCGCCTACCACCGCGACCCGCACGGCGTACGCATCGAGATCGTCGACCGCACCCGCATGCCGGACTTCGACGTCTACCTCCACTCCAAGGCGCCGACGTGGCACTGACGTTCACCGAGGAGCAGGAAGAACTCCGTACGACGCTACGGCGCTTCCTCGCCGACAAGGCGCCGAGCGCCGCCGTACGCCGTGCGATGGACTCCGACGAGGGCCACGATCCCCGGCTGTGGCGGCAGATGGCCGACCAACTTGGCCTGCACGGAGTGGCGTTGCCGGAGGAGTACGGCGGATCCGGCGGCGGGCCCGTCGAGTTGGGGATCGTACTGGAGGAGGCCGGGCGGATGCTGCTGCCCTCCCCGTACTTCGCGACCGTCGCTCTCGCCGGCCAGGCCCTGGCGGCCTCCGGCGACGAGGCGGCGAAGGCGCGGTGGCTGCCCGCGATCGCCGACGGCTCCCTGACGGCCACGCTGGCGCTCGCCGAGGCGGGCGGATCCTGGGAGTTGGCGGACATCGAGGCGTCGGCCGCGCACGGGACGGTGCACGGCACCAAGATGTTCGTCGTCGACGGCCACACCGCGGACCTGCTGCTCGTCGTGGCCCGCACCGGTGCGGGACCCGGGCTGTTCGCCGTCGACGGTGACGCGCCCGGCGTGACCCGGACCCGGCTGGAGACCCTGGACCCGACGCGGCGGCTGGCGCGCGTCGACCTCGACGGCGCGCCCGCGCGGCGGGTCGGCCCGGACGGCGACGCCTCGACGTACCTGCGTACCGTGCTCGACCTCGTGGCAGTGGCGCTCGCTGCGGAACAGGTCGGCGGAGCGCGGGCCTGTCTCGACGCGGCCGTGGCGTACGCGAAGGTCCGCGTGCAGTTCGGGCGCCCCATCGGCTCCTTCCAGGCCGTCAAGCACAAGTGCGCGGACCTGCTCGTCCAGGTCGAGGCCGCCCGGTCGGCGGCCTACCACGCGGCGGCCGTGGCCGCCGAGGGCTCGTCCGAACTGCCGGTGTCCGCGGCGCTCGCCGCGGCCTGCTGCGCGGACGCCTTCACCCGCGCGGCCAAGGAGAACATCCAGATCCACGGAGGCATCGGCTACACGTGGGAGCACGACGCACACCTCCATCTCAAACGCGCCAAGTCGTCGGAGCACTTGTTCGGAGGGCCGGCCACGCACCGGACCCGGTTGGCCGACCTGGTCGGAATCTGAGACCGACGTCCTGTCGAAAGGCTGATCACGTGGGAATTCGCGACCGCCTGTCCCGCCTGCTGGCGGAAGCGCCCGCGGCTGCCGAGGCGATCGAGTACGACCGGAGCTGGTGGACCTGGGGGCAGGTCCAGCGGACCGCGCGGGGACTGGGCGCGGCACTCGACGCGCTGGGCCTGCCCGTCGGCGCCCGCGTCGGGGTCGTCCTGGAGAACCGGCCCGAACACGTCGCCGTGGTCGCCGCCGTGATCGCCTCCGGGCGCTGTCTGGTCATGCTCAGCCCGCTCCAGCCCGCCGCCCGGCTCGCCGCCGACATCGCCCGCTGCACACCACCCGTCGTCGTGTCCGGAGCCGAAGTCCTTGCCCGCGAGGGCGTGTTGGACGCCGTGACCGCACAGGGCGCGGCCCTTGAGCTGGACACCGACGGGTCGCTACGGCCCGCGGGCGGCACGGCACCCGCCGAGGCAGAGGCCCGCCCCGGCATCGCCGTGGAGATGCTCACCTCCGGCACCACCGGACCCCCGAAGCGCGTCCATCTGCGCATCGGCCAACTCGACCAGGCCCTCGTCTCCGGCGGCCAGACACGGAAGGACGACCGGCTCCTGTCGGAGTCGGCGTCCCTCGTGGCGACCCCGCTCGTGCACATCGGCGGCCTGTGGCGGGCCCTGGCCTGCCTCGCCACCGGACGCCGCATGCTCCTGATGCCGAGGTTCGCCGTCGACCCCTGGGTGAGCGCGGTCGAGCGCCACCGACTCCGCGCGGCGAGCCTGGTCCCGGCCGCGATCCGCGCCGTACTCGACGCACACGTACCGAAGGAACGCCTTGCCACCCTCCAGGTGGTCACCTCCGGCACGGCACCCTGCCCGCCGGAACTCGCCGACGCCTTCTTCCGGACGTACGGCATCCCCGTCCTGATGACCTACGGTGCGACCGAGTTCGCCGGAGCCGTCGCCGGCTGGACCCTGCCGTTGCACGACCGCTGGTGGCAGCGCAAGGCCGGCAGCGCCGGACGCGCCTTCGCCGGCGTCGAGTTGAGGGTGACCGGCGAGGACGGCACCGAGCTGCCGGCCGGCCGGAGCGGACGGCTCGAAGTCCGCACCGAGCAGAGCACGCACGGTGGCCGGACCTGGGTGCGGACCAGCGACCTGGCCCGGATCGACGCCGACCGGTTCGTGTGGATCGAGGGCCGTGCCGACGACGCCATCATCCGCGGCGGCTTCAAGGTCCAGCCGGAGACGGTCAAACGCGTCCTGGAGACCCACCCGGCCGTACGCGAGGCGGCAGTTGCCGGACTGCCCGACCCGCGGCTCGGTGAAGTGCCGGTCGCGGCCGTCGAGTTGGGGCCGGGGGAGCCTCCTCCCGACGCGGCCGAACTGACCGCCCTGTGCCGCGCCCACCTCACCCCGTACGAGGTGCCCGCCCACATCGTCGTCCTCGACGCACTGCCCCGCACCCCGTCCAGCAAGGTGAGCCGCGTGGAACTGCTCGACCTCGTACGGGCCCGGCTCGCCGAGCACAGCAAAGCCTGAGCGTCCCAAGGAGGAACTGCGGTGTCCAGCAAGGAGGTTGAGCGGTGAGTGATACCGACGAGAAGGCGGCCGAGCGGTTCGGCGTGCTGACGGACGAGGCGGTCGAACGCTCCCGGCGCCGCCTGGGCGTACCCCAGCCGCAACGCAATCCACCGCACAACTACGAGGTGACCTGGGACGGTTCGCGCCACTTCGCCTACGGCTACGGCGACGCCAACCCGCTGTACTGCGACCCCGAGTACGCGGCGAAAACCCGCTGGGGCTCCCTCGTCGCCCCGCCGACCTTCCTCTACACGATGGGGGAGGACGCGGCACCGACACCGGGCCCGGAGACCAAGGCGCTGCTGAAGGGGGACCCCTTCGCGGGGCTCGGCTCCTACCAGGCGGTGATGGAGTTCGAGTGGTGGCGGCCGCTTCAACTGGCCGACCGCTGCCGGGTGTTGCAGACCCAGGTCGGGGTCCAGCTCAAGCAGAGCAGCTTCGGCGGGCGTACCGCACACGTCGTCCGCGACTACCTCTACGCCAACGGCCGCGGCGAGATGCACGCCCTGCGGCGCGGGACCTGGATCAACGCCGAACGGCACACGTCGAAGAAGCGGGCCAAGGAGGCGCTCGAACAGCAGCCGTACCCGCCCGAGCGACTCGCCGAGATCGACGCGGCGTACGCCGCCGAGACCAGGCGCGGCGCCGAACCCCGTCACTGGGAGGACGTCGAGGTCGGCGAGGAACTGCAACCCCGGGTGAAGGGGCCGCTGACCACCACGGACGTGGTCGTCTGGCACCTCGGCTGGGGCATGCAGCTCACCCCGCCCGGCGCGTTCGGGATCGCCGCGGCCGTGCGACGCAAAGCTCCCGGGCTCTACCCGCCCAACCGGCTGGGCGTCCCGGACACCGTCCAACGCCTGCACTGGGAACCCGAACGCGCCCGGGAACTGGGCCTGCCGGGCCCCTACGACTACGGCGGCATGCGCGAGACCTGGCTCTGCCATCTCCTCACCGACTGGATCGGCGACGACGGCTGGCTGTGGAAACTCCGCTGCGAACACCGCAAGTTCAACTACCTCGGCGACACCACCTGGGTACGCGGCACGGTCGTCGACAAGCAGCAGGTGGATGGACGGAACGAGGTGCACATCGAGGTGCGCTGCGAGAACCAGCGCGGCGAAGTCACCACGCCGGGCAGGGCAGTTGTGCTCCTGCCGACCAGGGAGCGGGCGGTCGACCTTCCCTCGCCGCCCGCCCCGGACCTGGACGGCATGGTCGCCCACGAACTGGAGCGGTTCGCGGTCAAGTGATCGGCAATCGAGAACGAGCATCAGGAGGCAGGATGTCTGACGAAGTGCTGGTGGAGCGCCGGGGCGCGGTCCAGGTCATCACGATCAACCGCCCTACGGTGAAGAACGCCCTCGACGCGGGGGTGGCCGCCGGTGTCGCCGCCGCCGTGGACGAGCTGGACGAGTCGGACGAACTGCGGGTCGGCGTGCTCACCGGGGCGGGCGGTACGTTCTCGGCGGGCATGGACCTCAAAGCCTGGCTGCGCGGCGAGAGTCCCGCGATCGAGGGCCGCGGGCTGTGCGGGATCACGATCACCCCGCCGCGCAAGCCGCTGATCGCGGCCGTCGAGGGCTGGGCGCTGGCCGGCGGCTTCGAGCTGCTGCTCGCCTGCGATCTCGTCGTGGCGTCCCGCGCCGCGCGGGTCGGGGTACCGGAGGTGAAGCGGTCCCTGGTCGCCCGGGCCGGTGCGGCACTGCGCCTGCCCCAACGGGTCCCGTACGCCATCGCGTTGGAGCTGCTGCTGACCGGCGAGCCCATCACCGCCGAACGTGCGGCCGAGGTCGGACTGGTCAACCGGCTCACCGACGAGGGTGGCGCGCTCGCCGGCGCGCTGGAACTCGCCGCGACCATCGCGGCGAACGGCCCCCTCGCCGTCGCCGCGACCAAGCAGATCGCGCAGTCCGCCGCCGAGTGGACGCTGGAGGAGGGCTGGATCCGGCAGGCCGAGATCGCCTCGCCGGTCTTCTCGTCCGAGGACGCGCGGGAAGGGGCCGCGGCCTTCGCCGAGAAACGGCCGCCGGTCTGGAAGGGACGCTGACAGCGCCGTAGAACCGTCGGGATCCTCAAGTCAGGCTGCACAGGAGGGTGTTGTGACCACAGGACCGCTGTCCGGCTGCCGCGTCGTCGAGTTGGGCGGCATCGGACCGGGCCCGTTCGCCGGCATGCTGCTCGCCGATCTCGGCGCGGAAGTCGTCCGGGTGGACCGACCCGAGCGGGCGGACGAGCCCGACGCGGGCGGCCCCGGGGACGTACTCAATCGAGGGAAGCGCTCGGTCGTACTCGACCTGAAACACCCGGCCGGACCCGCCGCCCTCCTCCAACTCGCCGCGCACGCCGACGTGTTGATCGAGGGATTCCGCCCGGGTGTCACCGAACGCCTGGGCATCGGACCGCACGAGTGCCTCGCCCGCAACCCCCGGCTGGTCTACGGCCGGATGACCGGCTGGGGCCAGACCGGACCCCTCGCCGCGGCCGCCGGACACGACCTCACCTACATCGCCCTCACCGGCGCACTCGGCGCGATCGGAGACACTGGCGGACCCCCGCAGATACCGCTCAACCTCGTCGGCGACTTCGGGGGCGGCGGCTGCTACCTCGTGATCGGGGTGCTGGCCGCCCTGCACGCCGTAGGGAGCACGGGAGTCGGCCAGGTCGTCGACGCGGCCATCGTCGACGGCACCGCGCACCTCCTCGCGAGCACCTTCGGCAAACTCGGGCGCGGGGTGTGGACCGACGAGCGGGGCGTCAACCAACTCGACGGCGGCTGGCCGTTCTACGCCGTCTACGGGACCAAGGACGGCCGGCATGTGGCGGTCGGCGCCCTGGAGGCCAAGTTCTACCGGCGCCTGATCGAGCTGCTGAAGCTCGACGTCGATCCCGACCTCCAGCACGACCGCGCGACCTGGCCGGAGCTGCGCCGCCGCCTGGCGGAACGCTTCGCGGAACGTACCCGCGACGAATGGGCGGCCCTGTTCGAGGGCACCGACGCCTGCGTCGCCCCCGTCCTCGGCCTCGCCGAGGCGGCAGCACACCCCCAACTGGCCGCGCGCGGCAGCCTGTTCGCCCGGGACGGCGTCGTCCAGCCCGCCGCGGCACCCCGCTTCTCGGCGACACCGTCGAGCCCCGGGCCGGCCGCACCACCCGTAGGCGCCGACACCCGCGCCGTGTTCCGGGACTGGGAGATCGCCGGTGTCGACGAACTCGTCGACAGCGGCGCCGCCGTCCAGTTCCCCCACTGATTCCCTCTGATTCCCTCAGCGACCGAGAGGACCCTGCCATGCCCGAGGCCGTCATCGTCGACGCCGTCCGCACGCCCATCGGCAAGCGCAACGGCTCCCTTGCCGCCGTGCACGCGGCCGATCTGTCGGCACATGTGCTCACCGCGTTGGTGGAACGCACCGGTGTGGACCCCGGCACCGTGGACGACGTGATGTGGGGATGCGTGACCCAGATCGGCGACCAGTCGAGCAACATCGCCCGGTTCGCCGCGCTGGCCGCGGGCTGGCCCGAGCAGGTGCCCGGCGTGACCATCAACCGGGCCTGCGGGTCCAGCCAACAGGCCGTCGACTCCGCCGCCCACGCCGTCATGGCCGGGCAGTACGACCTCGTGGTGGCCGGGGGAGTGGAGACCATGACCAGGGTCCCGCTCGGCTCGCACCGGACCACCGGCCAGCCGTACGGCCCCGCCGTCCTGGCCCGTTACGACGGGTTCCAGTTCAGCCAGGGTGTCGGCGCCGAGCTGATCTCCGAGCGCTGGGGCCTCAGCCGCACCCGGCTCGACGAGTTCGCGTCCGCATCGCACGCCAAGGCCGCCGCGGCGATCGACTCCGGCATCTTCGACGACCACATCGTGCCCATCGAGGTCGACGGCACCAAGTTCACCGTCGACGAGGGCCTGCGGCGCGGCACCTCGGTCGAGACCCTCGCCAAGCTCAAGCCGTCGTTCAAGGACGACGGCGTGATCCACGCCGGGAACGCCTCCCAGATCTCCGACGGCGCCGCCGCGCTGCTCATCACAACTCCCGAACGGGCAAGGGAGTTGGGCCTCAAGCCGATCGCCCGCTACCACTCGGGCGCGGTGAGCGGCGCGGACCCGATCATGATGCTGACGGGTCCGATCCCCGCGACCGAGAAGGTGCTGCGCCGGTCCGGTCTGTCCATCGACGACATCGGGGCGTTCGAGGTCAACGAGGCGTTCGCCCCCGTGCCGTTGGCGTGGCTTGCCGAGACCGGCGCCGACCCCGAGCGGCTCAACCCGCTGGGCGGGGCGATCGCGGTCGGCCATCCGCTCGGCGGCTCCGGCGCCATCCTGATGACCCGGCTGCTCGCCCGGATGCGGCAACGGAACCTGCGCTACGGGCTCCAGACGATGTGCGAGGGCGGCGGCACGGCCAACGCCACGATCATCGAGCTGCTCCCGTGACGGCTCACCAGGAGACGGGCAACTCGTAGATGCCGTAGGCCTGGGAGTCCTCCTTGAACTTCAACTCCGAGACGTCCACGGCGAGTCGGAGCGTCGGGATCCGGCGGAACAACGTGCTGAAGACGACGTGGAGTTCGATGCGCGCGAGCTGCTGGCCCACACACTGGTGCGGGCCCCAGCCGAACGCGTGGTGGTGGGACGCGGTGCGGGTGAGGTCGAGCTTCTGGGGGTCGGGGAACGCCTGCGGGTCCCAGTTGGCGGCGGGCAGTGACGCGATGACACCTTCGCCCGCGCGGATGGTCTCGCCGTCGATCTCGATGTCGTCCAGCACGGCCCGGCGTGCCAGCAGGTGCGGGATGGTGAGGTAGCGCAGCAGCTCCTCGACCGTGCTCGTCACGTACTTCGCATCGTCCGAGTGCTCACGCAGGCCCGCGAGCTGGTCCGGGTTCTCCAGCAGCAGCGCGGTGCCCAGTGTGATCATGTTGGCGCTGGTGTCGTGCCCGGCGACGAGCAGGATGTGCCCCAGGGGCGCGGCCTCCTCCATGGACAGCTCGCCCGCCTTGATGCGCGCGCCGAGGTCGGAGAGGACGTCCTCGCCGGGGTTGTCCATCTTGGCCTCGATGAGCCCGGCGATGTAGCGGCGCACGGTCGCCGTGCTCTCCGCCGCCTTCTCCGGCGTCTTGAAGCGCGCGTTGGTGACTCCCGCGTGCTCCTGGAAGAAGTCGTGGTCCTCGTACGGCACCCCGAGGAGCGCGCAGATCATCAGCGACGGCAGCGGGAGCGACAGCGCCTCGTTCAGCTCGGTCGGGTTGGGACCCGCCAGCATCCGGTCGATGAGGTCGTCGGTGATCCGCTGGATCTCCGGGCGGATCTTCTCCATCCGGTGCCGGGTGAACGAACTCGTGAGCATCCGGCGCCAGCGCGTGTGTTCGGCGCCGTCGGTGTTGTTGATCGAGGGCTGGATATGGGCCGCGTGCGCCTTCATCGCCTCGGTCGTGTGCGGATATCCGGGTGCCCCGATGTTCGCGCTCAGCCGGGGATCGGTCAGCAGCTGCCGCTGGGCCGCGTGGGTCGTGACGACCCACGGGGTCGTGCCGTCCCACGTCTTCGCCCGGACCAGGGCCTTGCCCGTGTCGTGCAGCTTGAGCAGACCCGGCGGCGGCGCGAACGGGCACTCGCCCGATCGGGGCGACGGGTACTCCGGCAGATCCTCGGCGACGTCGGTTCCGGCCACTCTCTCGGTCATGGTTCTGTTGTCCTCTCGTCGGCCCCGCACCTGACGAAACCATACGTCGACCGATCGGTACAATCAATCTGCCGGAAAGCCCGGGAAAGCTTTCGGATGATCGGTGAAGAAATGTGAAGCACGCGTATTGACCGAATGGTCTATTTGATGATGAGGGCTGGTCAGCGAGGCTCCCGCGGCATCCCGAGCCCCCGCTCGGCGACCTGCGTGCGCAGCACCTCGTTCGCCCCGCCGGCGATGGTGTACGCCCGCGAGTACAGATGCGCGTCCTGCCACCAGCCCTCCGCCACGGCACCCTCGTCGCCCTCGACCAGCAGCCCGTCCGTGCCTTGCAGGCTGAGGCCGAAGTCGACCAGGTCGTGGTTGAGCTCGCTGAAGAAGATCTTGCCGAGGAGGGCGTCGGCGGGCTGTTCCGTGTCGTGCAGCATCCGTGACTGGGCGAGGGCGGTCAGCGCGGCGTTCACCTGGACCCGCGTGGCCAGTTCGCCGATCGCCTGCCGGGTCGCGGAGTCGTCGAGCGCGGGCCCGCCGCCCACCGTCGTGCGGGAGGCGAGGCGCACCAGGTCGTCGAGCACGGCGACCAGTTCGACTCCACGCGCGGCCACGCCGGAACGCTCGTGGCCGAGGCTGCTCATGGCCACCCGCCAGCCGTCGTTCACGCGGCCGATCACGTTCGCGGCCGGGATGCGGACCCCGTCCAGGAAGACCTCGTTGAAGTCGGTCGTCCCGGTGATTTCCCGCAACGGCCGGATGCCGACGCCCGGGCTGCGCAGGTCGAGGGCGAACGCCGTGATGCCCTTGTGCTTCGGGGCCTCGCGGTCGGTGCGCGCGAGCAGATAGCCCATGTCGGCGTGCTGGCCGTTGGTCGTCCACACCTTCTGGCCGTCCACGACGAAGACCGCGTCGTCGCCCTCGCCCTCCAGGACCGCCCGTGTCCGGAGTGCCGCCAGGTCGCTGCCCGCCTCGGGCTCGCTGAACAGCTGGCACCACACGTCCTGGCAGGAGCGGATACGGGGCAGGAAACGCGCCCGCTGGTCGGCGGTGCCGAACTCCAGCAGCGCGGCCGAGGCCAGCGAGGCGGCGCCGATCGGCTGCCAGGTGCGGGCCCTGGCGATCTCCTCGGCCACGACCGACGGCTCCAGGGGGTGCGCGTCGGGCCGGCCGCCGTACTCGGCCGGCCAGCCGATCCCGAGGAAGCCCGCCTCGAACAGCTTGGCGGTCCACTCCCGGATCACCGGCATCAGTTCCGGCTCCGGTGCGCGCACCCCGGCATGGGTCTTGGTGCCCGGAGCGTGCTCCGCGACGAAGGCGCGCACCTTCCTCCGGAACGCTTCGAGCTCGGGCGTGGACTCCAGGCGCATCGCTGTCGGCTCCCTGTTCTCATGCCGTGCTGCGAAATGAGGCTACTCTAACCACGCAGTTCACCCGGTTGCCAGGGTCCTACGGTCGAAAAAGTGGCCTTATCTTGGATCCAGGTGCCCGAACCGCGCGTCTCCGGCCCAGGTGGCCAATAGACTGGGGATCCGCAATATCCGCCCCAGAGGAGTTGGCCATGGCGACTGCCGTCGACCGCGAGCCCGCCGACGGCGAGACCGGTGTCCCGGTCGGCAAGCTGGCCGCGCAGACCGCCCGCCGTATCGAGGCGACCGTCATCCGCCAGGGCTGGCCGGTGGGGGAGTCGTTGGGGTCCGAGGTGGATCTGCGGGAGCGGCTCGGGGTGAGCCGGGCGGTGCTGCGCGAGGCGGTACGGCTCGTCGAGCACCACCAGGTGGCCCGGATGCGGCGCGGCCCGAACGGCGGCCTGATCGTCTGCGCACCGGACGCCGGACCGGCCACCCGCGCCATGGTGATCTACCTCGAATACGTCGGCACGAGCGTCACGGACCTCCTCCGGGCCCGCCTCCTGCTGGAGCCGATCGCCGCCGGACTGGCCGCCGACCGCATCACCGAGGAGGGCATCCACACCCTCCGGACCACACTCGACTCGGAACTCGACCACTGGGACGAACCCGGCGTCCACTCGCAGGACCCCCTCCACCCCGTGCTCGGCCAGTTGTCCGGGAACCCGGTGCTGCACCTGTTCGTCGACGTGCTCACCCGGCTCACCGCCCGCTACGCGCACACCTCCCGCCGTATCTCCAAGTCCGAGATGCACGCGGCGAAGGACATCTCGCACCGCGCGCACAAAGCCGTCGTCGACGCGGTGATCGCCGACGACGGGGCCCGCGCCCAGACCGAGTTGACCGCGCATCTGGAGTCGGTGGCCGGCTGGATCGAGAAGCACCGGGTGCGGCGCGGGCAGCGGATCGCGGGCAATGTCGTCGAGCCCGAACTGGTCGAGGGCCCGCGGGCCAAGCTCGCCGAAGTGGTCGCGGCCCGCATCCACGACGACATCGCCGCGCGCGGCTGGCAGACCGGCATGGTGCTGGGCTCGGAGGCGGACCTGCTCGCCCGCTACTCGATCAGCCGGGCCGTACTGCGGGAAGCCGTACGGCTGTTGGAGTACCACTCGGTCGCCAGGATGCGCCGCGGTCCCGGCGGCGGGCTGATCGTCACCGAACCCGAGCCGCAGGCCAGCATCGACACCATGGCGCTGTTCCTGGAGTACCAGGGCGTCACGGCCGACGACCTGCGGATCGTCCGCAACGCCATCGAACTGGGCATCGTCGCCCGGGTCACCGCCAGAGTCGCGGAGGGCGACAAAGAGGTGACCGAACGGCTCGGCAGGGCTGTGCGCTGGAGCACGGAGGGCGCCGCCGACGACCCGCGCAAGGCCGACCTCTTCCACACCGAACTGGCCGCGCTCTCCGGCAACCCGGTGCTCGCGCTGTTCCTGTCGATCATCACCGAGCTGTTCCGCCGCCACGCCTCCGGCCACGACCGGCCGCTTCCCGGCGACACGGCGGCGGACGAAGTGCAGCACGTCCACCAGCGGATCCTCGACGCCATCGTCGAGGGCGACGCCGGGGTGGCCCGGCATCGGATGCGCCGTCACTTGGACGCGCTCATCCCTTGGTGGCACTGATTTCCTGACTCCCGAGCGGCGGTGTCCCAGCTGGGTCCGCCGCCCTCTGGTGCGGTCCGGCAGCGCTCCGAAGGGGCGCGGGGAACTGCGCGACCAGCCACGACGGTGCCGCAGATGAACGACGGCACATCGCGGCACTCCCAGCGGAGCGCTCCGGTGGCCTTCGGGTCCACGGGGGCGTTCTGCTGTATCGAGCTGTGTCGGGCGAGACTAATTAGGTATACTGAATAGGTCGAGCCGAAGGAGATCCGATGCGCCGGACCCTGTTCGAAGAGACCCACGAGGACTTTCGTCTGCTGGTCCGTGACTTCATCGCCCGCGAGGTCGTCCCGTCGTACGAGGACTGGCGGCGAGCCGGGCTCGTCCCCCGCGACCTGTTCACCGCACTGGGCAAGCTAGGCATCATCGGCACGGCCATCCCGGAGGAGTACGGCGGGGGCGGCCAGGACGACTACCGCTACAACGCGGTGATCCAGGAGGAGTGCGCCCGCGCCTGCGTCACCCTCGGCGGCCTCCGTACCCATCTCGACATCGTCGTCCCGTACTTCACGGGCCTGGCCAATGCCGAGCAACGGGCGCGCTGGCTCCCGGGGTTGGCCTCCGGCGAGCTGTACACCGCGATCGCGATGAGCGAGCCCGCCACCGGCTCCGACCTCGCCGGCGTCACCACCCGGGCGGTCCGCGACGGCGACCACTTCCTGCTCAACGGCGCCAAGACCTTCATCACCGGCGGCCACCACGCCGACCTGGTGATCGTGGTCGCCCGCACCGCGGTCGACCCCGACAACCGGCGCGCCGGTCTCTCCCTCCTCGTGGTGGAGAAGGGCATGCCCGGCTTCGCTGTCGGGCGCAAGCTGGAGAAGATCGGCCTGGCCGTCCAGGACACCGTGGAACTCGCCTTCGACGACGTCCGCGTGCCCGCCGCCAACCTCCTCGGCGAGGAGGGCGCCGCCTTCACCCTCCTGGGCCGCAACCTCGCCCAGGAACGCCTCGCCATCGCGGTCGGCGCGGTCGCCCAGGCCCGTACCGCGATCGACCTGACCGTCGCCTACGTCCGCGACCGGAACGTGTTCGGAAAGCCACTGGCCCAGTTCCAGAACACGAAGTTCGAACTCGCCGCCCTGGACGCCGAGTTGACTGCCGCGCAGGCTCTGCTCGACGCGGCGATCGGCGCGCTCGTCGCGGGCGAACTGGACCCCGTGGACGCGGCACGGACCAAGCTGGTCTGCACCGAGACACAGGGGCGCGTGGTCGACCGCTGTCTCCAACTGCACGGCGGCTACGGCTACATCCTCGAATCCCCGATCGCCCGCCTGTACGCCGACGCCCGCGTGACCCGCATCTACGGCGGCACCAGCGAGGTCATGAAGCTCATCATCAGCAAGTCCCTGGGCCTTTGAGACCCTGCAGAACTCGCTTTCAAAACCCCGCAGTCCATGAGGAGTTGGGTGTGAACATCGACGGTTCAGCGGCACTCGTCACCGGCGGCGCCTCCGGGCTCGGCCTGGCCACCGCGCGGCGCATCATCGAACGCGGGGGACGTGTCGTCCTCGCCGACATCTCCGAGGAACAGGGCGTCAAGGCCGTCGCCGACCTCGGCGAGGCCGCACGCTTCGTCCGCACCGACGTCACCGACGCGACCGAGGTCACCGCCGCCCTCGACGCCGCGGAGCAACTCGGCACCCTGCGCGCCGTCGTGCACTGCGCCGGGCGCGGCGGCGACCGTACCCGGATCATCGACCGCGACCGCAATCCGGGCGAACTCGACACCTTCGCCGAGGTCATACGCGTCAACCTGGTCGGCACCTACAACGTGCTGCGCCTCTCCGCCGCCCGCCTCGCCGGCAACGAAGTCGTCGACGGCGACCGGGGAGCCGTAGTGCTCACCGCGTCGGTCGCCGCGTTCGACGGCCAGATCGGGCAGACCTCCTACACCGCCGCCAAGGCGGGCGTCCACGGCATCACCCTCGTCGCCGCCCGCGACCTGGCCAGCTGGCAGATCCGCGTGAACACCATCGCCCCAGGCATCATGGACACCCCGATGCTCGGCCGCCTCCGCGCCGACATCCGCGACGGCCTCGCCGCCTCCGTGCCGCACCCCAAACGACTCGGCGACCCGGACGACTTCGCCCGCCTCGCCGTGGAGATGCTGGAGAACCCCTACCTCAACGGCCAGACCGTCCGCCTCGACGGCGCCATCCGCATGGCCCCGCGATGACGATGACGGCGGACGACGAGACCGACGAGCAGTTCCGTGCCCGCCTGCGAGCCTTTCTGACGGAGCAGCACCCCGGCCGCCGCCCCAAGGACCCCGCCGAGCGGGTCGCCTGGCAGAAGAAATGGCTGGCCGCGCTGTACGACGCCGGTTACGCCGGCCCGAGCTGGCCGCGCGCGTACGGCGGCATGGACCTGTCCTTCGCGCGCCAGGTCGTCTACCAGGAGGAGTACGCCCGCGCTCGCGTCCCAGGACCCCTGGGCACCGGACTGGGCATCGCCGCCCCCACCCTCATCAAGTACGGCACGCCCGAGCAGAAGGAGCGCCACCTGCGCCCCATGCTGCGCGGCGACATGGTGTGGGCCCAGGGCTACTCCGAACCGGAGGCGGGGTCGGACCTCCCCGCGCTGCGCACGACGGCACGGCGCGAGGGCGCGGAGTACGTCGTCAACGGGCAGAAGGTGTGGAACAGTTCGGCCGACATCGCCGACATCGTCTTCACCCTCGTCCGCACCGGACCGCCCGACTCCCGCCAGGACGGCATCAGTTACCTCCTGATCGACGCCCACGCTCCCGGGGTGACCGTACGGCCACTGCGCGACCTGACCGGCGACGCGCACTTCTGCGAGATCTTCTTCGACGACGTCCGCGTACCGGTCGCCGACCGCATCGGCGAGGAGAACGGCGGCTGGCCGCTGGTGCGGACGAGCCTCGGGCATGAGCGGGCGGCCGGGGCGATGAACCAAGCGGCCCTGTACCGGCGGGTGTTGGACGAGTTGATCGAACTCGCCCACGAGCGCGGCGCGACGGCCGACCCGATCGTCCGCGACCGGCTCGCGGACTTCGAGATCCGGGTGCGCGTCATGCGGCTCACCGGCATGCGGACCATCGCCGACATCATGGCCAAGGGCGAACCAGGGCCTGCCTCTTCGACGTCACGCCTGTTCATCGTGGCCTTCGAGCAGGAGCTGCACGAGTTCGCCCTCGACCTGCTGGGACCGTACGGAATCCTCGGCCGACGTGACCCGCATGCCGTCCAACGCGGGCGCTGGGTATGGGGGTTCCTGCGCACCCGGGCCTCGTCGATCGGCGCGGGCACCGCCGAGATCCAGCGCAACACGATCGCCGAGCAGGTGCTGGGCCTGCCCCGTGACCCGGCGATGCCGACGACCGTGGAAAGGGCGCGATGAGAGCCGCACGCTGCACGGAGTACGGGCCGCCCGGCGGCCTCTCGGTCGTCGAACTCGACGACCTCAGGCCCGGACCGGGCGAGGTGCTGGTCCGGGTGCACGCGGCCGCGGTGAACTTCCCGGACGTACTGATCGTGGCGGACCGCTACCAGGTGTCCGTGCCGCCGCCCTTCACGCCGGGCAGTGAATTCGCCGGTGTGGTCGCGGAGTTGGGGCCTGGCGTGTCCGGCCCGCCGGTCGGCTCACCCGTCGCCGGGGCGGTACTCACCGGCGCCTTCGCCGAACAGGTCGTGGTGCCCGTCGCGAGCCTGCGCCAGGTGCCCGAGGGACTCGACATGGTGCACGCCGCCGCGTTCCACGTCACGTACGCCACCGCCTACCACTCCCTCGTCACCGTCGGACGGGGCAGCGCGGGGGAGTGGGTCGCGGTGCTCGGCGCCGCCGGTGGAGTCGGCTCGGCGGCGGTCGACATCGCGACGCGGCTCGGTATGCGGGTGGTCGCCGCCGCGTCGAGCCAGGAGCGGCTGACGGTCGCCCGCAAGCTCGGGGCCGAGGCCGGCGTCGACTACGTCCACGAGGATCTCAAGCTCCGCACAAGGGAGTTGACCGGCGGCGAGGGCGCCCACCTCGTGATCGACCCGGTCGGCGGCGACCACGCGGAGGCCGCCCTGCGGGCGCTGCGCCGGGGCGGCCGGTTCGTCACGGTCGGATACGCGGACGGGAGGATCCCGCGCATCCCGCTGAACCTGGTGCTGCTGAAGGACCTGGTGGTGCGGGGCTTCGAGATCCGTACGGTGCGGCAGTACGCCCCGGACGCCGTGGCCGCCGCCGACCGCGCCCTCGCCGCGATGGTCCGGGACGGGATGCGGCCGCTGGTCTCCCGCGTCCACAGCCTCGCCGAGGTCGCGAGCGCCCTGACCGACGTCGCCGGGCGCAGGACCACCGGCAAGGTGGTCCTGGACCTCACCTCGTAGCAAAAGCCTTCAGAACGTGGGGAGTTGGGGGCGCTTGCGGACATAGCCGCCGGCGTCCACCCGCATCTGCATGCCGGTGACATAGCGCGACTCGTCGGAGACCAGGAAGAGCACCATGTCGGCGACGTCCTCCGGCTCGACGTAGGGAATGTCCATACCGGTCGTCGCGGGGAACGAGACCAAGGCGTCCTCGCGGGTCGGGTTCTCGAGGTCGGGCCGGAACGAGCGGTACATGATGTCGCTGTTGAGCATGTCCGTGTTGACGTTGGTCGGGTGCAGACCGTTGACCCGGATCTTCCGGGACAGCAGTACCGTCGCCAAGTCGTGGACGAACGCGGCCACTTGGCGCTTGGCGAAGGAGTAGCCGAGGCCGCCGGGGCCGTTGGACGGGCTGTCGACGGTCGCCGGTGTCAGGGCCGCGATGGAACCGGTCGCCACGATCGAGGCACCGTCCGGCAGATGGGGCAGGGCGGCCTCGACGGCGTGCACGACACCGTTGAAGTCGACGGTCACGGCGTCGATGAAGGCCTGGACGCCCTGCTGGGGACCGAGCGGGGCGATACCGGCCTGGGCGACCACGGCGTCGAGCCGCCCCAACTCGGCCACCCCGTCGGCCACGGCCGCTTTGAGCGCCGCCGGATCGCGTACGTCCGCCTTGCGCGCCACGATGCGCCGGCCGAGCTTCTCTACCTGGCGCACGGTCTCCTCCAGGTCGTCCCCGGTGGCCAGCGGATACGCGTTGGTGGCGATGTCCTCGCACAGGTCGACCGCGATGATGTCGGCGCCCTCCGCGGCGAGCCGGAGCGCGTGGGCGCGGCCCTGTCCGCGCGCGGCCCCGGTGATGAAGACGACCTTGTCCTGTACTCGGCCCATCGTGGGGCTCCTTCCGCCGGAAATAAAAGAGTAGCCTGAATACTGTCCGATGGGGCTGTTCGTGATCCATGATCGATGTCAAGTCCCCTGACCGCTCACCGGTTTCCGTTCAGTGGGACCCGAACAGTGCACACAATTCGGCCGGTGCTAGAGAGTCCATGAGATTCGAGGGAGCACATCGATGCCATTGCAGCCATGGATGAAGTTGCTGTCGACCGACGACCACCTGATCGAGCCGCCGCGCCTGTGGACGGACCGGCTGCCGGCGAAGTACCGGGACGCCGGACCACGGATCGTGGAACAGGCGCGCGGAGAGGGCCAGGCCCCGGCCGAGGTGTGGAACTACGAGGGCCGCATCTACCCCTACATCGGCCTGAACGCCGTCGCGGGCAAGTCGCCCGAGGAGTTCGGCCTCGAACCCACCCGCTACGACGAGATGATCCCGGGCTGTTACGACCCGAAGGCCCGACTGCGCGACATGGATCTGGACGGCGTGTGGGGCGCGCTGTGCTTCCCGTCGTTCCCGCGCTTCGCCGGCACGATCTTCCTGGACGGCCAGGACCGTCACCTCGCCCTGCTCTGCGTCCAGGCGTGGAACGACTTCGTGCTCGACGAGTGGTGCGCCACCGCCCCCGGCCGGCTCATCCCGCTGGTCATCCTGCCGCTCTGGGACGTCGACGCCTGCGCGGCCGAGATCAGGCGTACGGCGGCCAAGGGCGCCAAGGCGATCTCGTTCCCGGAGAACCCGGTCCCGCTGGGCCTGCCGTCGTTCCACACCGACCACTGGGACCCGGTGTTCACGGCGGCCGAGGAGACCGACATGCCTCTGTGCCTGCACTTCGGCACCTCGGGCGCCGCACCGAAGACGGCCCCGGAGGCGCCGTTCGCGGTGACCATCGCACTGTTCGGCTGCAACTCCATGTACGCCACCGCGGACCTGCTGTTCTCCCCGGTCCTCCACAACCACCCGCGGCTGAAGATCGGCCTGTCCGAGGGCGGGATCGGCTGGATGCCCTACCTGCTGGAGCGCAGCGACGGCACCTGGGAGCGGCACCGCTTCTACCAGAACGTCAACCAGAGCGTGCGCCCCTCGGAGCTGTTCCACAAGCACTTCCACGGCTGCTTCATCGACGACCGGTTCGGCGTGGAAGTGCGCCACCACATCGGCGTCGACAAGATCACCTGGGAGTGCGACTACCCGCACTCCGACTCCTACTGGCCCAAGAGCCGCGCCTACGCGGCCGAGGTCCTCGCCGACGTACCGGACGACGAGGTGCACAAGATCGTGGAGCTGAACACCCGCCGCCTCTACAACCTCCCCGCATGAGCAGGCGCCCGGAGTCCGAGCGCTCCGACTGGACCGACCTCGACCTGCTGACCCGCGACGAGGCGTACGGCCGCCTCCAGGAGGAGATCGGCCTCACCGCCCGCCGTCTGGCCGAACTCGGCGCGGGCGACGAGGCCGAGCGCGAACTCCTCGACACCCGGCTGCGCGCCCTGCGCGAGGCCGCAGAGGACCTGAATGTCCGCTGAAGGAGAGGGAGTTCGCGTGGGGCGTGTGGAGGGCAAGGTGGCGCTCGTGACGGGCGCCGCCCGTGGTCAGGGCCGTTCGCACGCCGTGCGGCTGGCGGAGGAGGGCGCCGATGTCGTCGTCACCGACGTGTGCCACGACATCAGCGACGAGCTGCCCTACCCGCTGGCGTCGAAGGAACAGCTCGAAGAGACCGTGGAGTTGGTGCGGGCGACCGGCCGTCGATGTGTCGCCGTACAGGCCGATGTGCGCTCGGTGGCGGAGATGCGGGTCGCCGTTGACGCGGCCCGCGAGGAGTTCGGGCGGCTCGACACGCTCGTGGCGAACGCGGGCGTGATGAGCATCGGCGCCGCCTGGGACCTGTCCGAGGAGGCCTGGGACGTCGTCATGGACGTCAACCTCAAGGGCCCCTGGAACGCGGTGCGGGCCGCGATCCCCTGGATGATCGAGGCCGGACAGGGCGGCTCCGTCATCATCACCAGTTCGGCCGCCGGTATCCGCGGCCATGTGCCGTACGCCCACTATGTGGCCAGCAAACACGGCGTGGTCGGTCTGATGAAGGCGCTCTCGAACGAACTCGCCCCGCACGGCATCCGGGTGAACACCGTGCACCCCACCGGCGTCAGTGACACGGGCATCACCGTCGGCGTTCCGATCGAGGAACTCGCCGCGCGGGAACCGCTGTTCGCACTGGCCGCGATGAACCCCCTCGCCCCGTACGTCGAACCGCGCGACGTGTCGAACGCCGTGCTGTTCCTGGCCTCGGACGAGGCGCGGTACGTCACGGGTCTCCAGTTCACCGTCGACGCCGGATCGACGAACAAGCCGTAGAACGAACGGAGTCAAGGATGAAGGTCAGGATCGACTCGTCGCTGTGCTCCGGGCACGCGAGGTGCGCGGCGGCGGCGCCGGAGGTTTTCCGGCTCGACGACGACGGCTACGCGCTGCCCTTCGACGGCGAGGTGCCGCCGGAACTCGAACAGGCGGCCAGGGACGGGGAGTCGGCCTGCCCTGAGCGGGCCATCACCGTCGAGCGCTGACACGGATCAGCCCCACGGTCGTGGACCGTGGGGCTGATCTTCCGTGTGTTCGGCTCAGCCGGCGGGCTGCGGCGGCGGGGTGAAGTGGTGGCCCCAGAACGCGCCGTCGGTGATCTCGTAGACGGGCACCGGCTCCGGCACCTTCAGTCCGTCCCAGCCGAACTCGACGGCGTAGTTCTCCGGCGACCACACATAGAACGACACCATGCGGTCGTTGGTGTGCTTGCCGAGCGAGTGCATCATCGGGACGTCGAGCTTCGCGGCCCGGTCCAGGGCGCGCCCCACGTCGTCCAATGTCCTGCCCTCGACCATGAAGTGCAGCAGCCGCCCGGGGCCCGGCGCCGGGGTGACGCCCAGGGTGTGGTGGCGGGGGTTGCAGCCCATGAACCACGTCGTGCCGCCCGGTGAGCGCATCGTGTTGCGCTCGATGAAGCCGAGGACGTCGACGTAGAAGTCGAAGGTGCCCCGCGCGTCCTCGGCGGAGACGATGGCGTGCCCGAAGCCCATGTCACCGGTCAGGAACCCCGAGACCAGAGGGGTCTGCACCGGAACGTGGTCGAGGATCGCGCCGTAGAACAGCTCGACCGGGTTGCCGCCCGGGTCGTTGAACTTGACGAAACCGGTGACCCTGCGTTCGGCGGCCTCGTCCTCGGTGCCGGCGGTCACCTTGATGCCGGCCTTCTCGACGTCGGCGACGAGCTTCGCCAACTCCCGCTCGTCGATCACCTCGAAGCCCAGGGCGGTCATCCCGCTCTGCGAACCGGGGGAGACCACGATGCGGGCCGGATAGTCGTCCATCCGGTAGTACAGGGATTCCGGGTCGCCGCCCTCAACTGGCATCAGGCCGAGGAAATCCGCCCCGAACACCTTCCATTTCTCGATGTCGCTGGACTCCAGCCGTACATACCCGAGTGAGCGCACACCCATCAGGCTCTCCCATCAACGTCGTCAAGTCCTGGCAGCCCGACGCTAATCAGCCCGGCGGACCAGGGGACGTCCGCGTCCCACTGATCGGGAGGCGTGCGACACCCGGTCGGAACGCGGTGGCACGGTGACTGTCGCCTGTCACCCCGCGACCGGAGGCCACGCACCGCCATGACACTCACCGCTGAGGACACCCTGCGCGAACTGCACACCGACGAGGGCACGTTGCGCTACCACGAGGTGGGCGACGGGCCGCCCCTGCTTCTGCTGCACGGCTCCGGTCCGGGTGTGACCGGCTGGCGCAACTACCGGGGAAATCTCCCCGTGTTCGCGAAGCACTTCCGCTGTCTCGCCCTGGAATTCCCGGGGTTCGGCGTCAGTGACCCCACGGAAGAGAACCCGATGATGGCGGCCCCGAAGGCCGTGCTGCGCTTCCTCGACGGCCTCGGCCTCGACCGCGTCGACGTCATCGGGAACTCCATGGGCGGCTTCGTCGCCGCCGGACTCGCCGTCGCCCACAAGGACTTGTTCCGCAGGGTCGTCACCATCGGCGGCGTGGGCCGCAACATCCTCTCGCCGGGCCCCAGCGAAGGCCTCAACCTGCTCGTCGAGTTCGCCGAGAACCCGACCCGCGAGAACCTGGTCCAGTGGCTGCGGTCGATGGTCCACGACCCGGCCCTCCTCACCGAGGAACTCATCGAGGAGCGGTGGCAGACCGCCACTGTCCCGGCGACCCTGGAGGCCTCCCGGCGGATCTACGGCCGGCAGGCCATGGCCGCCATGCAGGCCGCGCAGGCCCACTCCGACCAGCCCATCTGGGCCGCCCTCCACAAGATCGCCGTGCCCACGCTGCTGACCTGGGGCCGCGACGACCGGGTCACACCGTTGGAGGGCGCGCTGATCCCGATGCGTACGATTCCGAAAGCGGAACTGCATGTGCTGCCCGACTGCGGACACTGGGCCATGATCGAGCAGAAGGAGGCATGGGAGAGCGCGGTCCTGGCCTTCCTGACCCGCCCCGAGGCGTCCTGAGCGTCGGCGGGAGCACCGGACGACATGGGGGACGACGTGGCGAGACCCGCTGAGGGACGGCAACCGGCGGCCCCGATGTCGAGCGGCCAGGCCGCGCGCCGGGTCCGCATCCTCCGCGCCGCCTCCGAACTCGGCGCCCGCGAGGGGCTCGCCAGCGTGCAGATGCACGACGTGGCCAAGGAGGCCGGCGTCGCCATCGCCACCCTGTACCGCTACTTCCCGTCCAAGCCGTACCTGTTCATGGCGGTCCTGGAGTGGCACATCGAGCAGTACCTCGGCGGCCACGAGGACGGTCGGGAGGACCTCGCCGTCGCCGCCGAGGGCACGGACGCCGCCGCCGAGGTCGCCGAGTTGCTCATCACGCTCAGCGTGAAGCTGCTGGACAGCCCCCTGCTCGCCTCGGCCGTGGCGCTGTCGTCGTTCACCGAATACACAAGGATCGTCCCGGCCCGCATGGACCTCGTCGACAGCGCCCTGGGACAGGCCATCCTGCGCCTCCTCGGTGTCGACGAGGCCTCGGAGACCGACCGCAGCAGGGCACGACTGCTCATCTACGGCTGGTGGGGGCTGTTCGTGGCCATGCTCACCGAGGAGCTCTCCACCGCGGAGGCGGAGACCAACATGCGCCTGGCCGCACGGCTGCTCCTCACGCCGTAGTCGCCGTGGTCGCAGGGATCGCCCGGGTCGCCGTGGTCGCCGCGTAAATGTGATGCAATTCTTACGTCCCCCTGGTCGCGGGGTCATTTCCCGTATTCCGTAGGTAGCTTGGTTCCCGTCGGCGGCAGCCCGTTCCTCTTGCCGCCGGTTCCCAGCGGAATCAAGAACAGGAAGTTCGGCATGCGGAAAATCGGGTTTGTCGGCGTGGCTCTCGTTGCCCTTTCCTTCACGCTCACGGCGTGCGGCGGGTCCGACAACAGCGACTCCACCTCGAAGGCGGCGCCCTCCATGTCGGCCTCGAAAGCGGCGATGAAGTCGGCGGACAGGGCGGGAATGTTCGCGGGACTCAACGGCAAGAAGGTGACCGGCGCCGCGAAGGTGAGCGGTTCGGGTGTCACGCTCTCGGGCTTCTCGTCCGACGAGGGCCCGGACCTGCACGTCTACCTCACGAACGGCACGGACGAAGCGGCCGTGTCGGCGGGCAAGCAGCTCGGAGCCGTCAAGTACGACCAGAAGTCCCAGATGTTCGAACTCAACGGCGTCGACGCGGCCATGTACAGCACCGTGGTCATCCACTGCGACAAGGCGAAGGCGGTATTCGGCGCCGCGAAGCTGTCATGAATTCGTCCCCTTCGCGCTCGACTCTGATCGCGGCGGCCCTCGTCGGCGCGATCAGAGTCACCCTCGGTGTCCTGTGGCTCCATGAAGGAACGTTGAAATACCGGGCGCATTTCGGGGCCGCGGACATCCTGCTGGTGGCGAACAGCGCGAAGTCGAACAGCAGGGTTCCGGGTTACTTCAAGAGTTTCGCGGATTTCGCACTCGCGGGCTGGCCGCATTTCTTCGGCTTCGCGATGCCCCTGCTGGAGACATTGCTGGGAGTCGCCCTCGTCCTGGGGGTGTTCTCCCTGCCCGCCTCTTTCATGTCGGCATTCACCTTGCTGACGTACTGGAGCGCGGACCAGCTCATCACCGAATATCCGATCATGGTCGCCCTCTCGACGGTGGTCATCGCCTGGCCGCTTTTGGCCTCACATTTCTCCGCGACGACTCTCGCGGAAAGGGTCGCAGGTCGAAAGCGTTTGGACGTGGTGGTGTTCAGGGAGCCGTTCCGGCGCCGGCTCTGACGCGTCAGTCCGTGCCGCTCGCGATGTCGACCACCGCCAGGTACGAGAACGCGACACTCGAACCGATGGGAGCCCCCGCGCCCGGGTACACGCGTCCCGTCATCGCGGCCGCGGTGTTGCCCGCCGCGTAGAGCCCCTCGATCGGCGAGCCGTCCGGGCGCAGCACCCGCGCGTGCTCGTCGATCTTCAGGCCGCCCTTGGTGCCGATGTCCGCGGGGACGATGGTCGCGACGTAGTACGGCGGGGTGTCGAGCGGGGGCAGCAGCGGGTTGGGCCACTCGCCCGTGGGCGGCGGTGCCGGGTGGTTCAGCTCGGGCAGGGCGGGGAACCCCAGGACGTACTGAGCCATCTGGTCCCAGGGTGTCTCGCCGCGATGGAACTGCTCGTCGACGCCGGTCCGCGCGTAGCCGTTGAACTCCTCGATGGTCGCGCGCAGGGCTTCCAGCGGTACGTCGATCAGCTGTGCCAACTCCTCAAGGGTGTCGGCCTTCTTCAGCGCACCCGACTCGAACCACTCGGGGCGGACCGGCTGGTCGTAGGGGCCGCCGAAGCTGTCCCGGTCGAGCTGGCGCTGGTCGATGATCCAGTGGGCGGGGATGTGCGAGACGCCTGTGGTGGCGTGCAGGCGGACGATCTCGCGGCCCGCCTGGTCGTAGGGGCGGGTCTCGTTGACGAAGCGTTCGCCCGCCGCGTTGACCCAGATTCCGCCCCGGGTGCCTGTGTGGAAGAGCGGAAGGCCGTCCGGCCACACGAGTCCGGGCGTGAACCAGGCCGCGTCGAGCAGGTCGGTGGCGGCACCGACCGCGATGCCGGCCTGGAGCGCGTCGCCCGTGTTGCCGGGGGCGCCGTGGGTCCACTCGCTGCCGCGCTCCGGAACCGGCTGGTACTTCGCGCGCAGTTCCCGGTTGCGCTCGAAGCCGCCGGCCGCGAGGACCACCCCGCCCGTGGCGCGGAACGTGACCTGTTCGCCGTCGCTCACCGCCTCCACGCCGACGACCCTGCCGTCCTCGACGACGAGGCCCTCCAACGCGGTGTTGAGGCGGAGCGAGCCGTGGCCCGTCTCCAGGAACGCCGCCAACGTCCTGCCGATCAGCGCGCGGCCACCGCTGAGGACCGGGCCTTCGTCATGGCCCCATCGCTGGGTGGGCAGGCAGGCGCGGACCAGCGGGGCGTGTTCTCCGAGTTCGGCGACGGTGACCTGCGGCGGGAAAATCGTGTGCCCCGTCGGGGACGAGCCGGTGACCGACGGATAGTAGTCCGGCACCGGGAGATGCACGAACGACTGGAACCACGGATTCTTCTCCAGCTCGTCGATCAACTCCACGCCGGCCCGCAGATAGGCATCCTGGAGCGGCTCGCGTGATGCGTCGTCGACGGTGCTGCGGAGATAGGTCCTGGCGTCCTCGACACTGTCGTCGAGTCCGGCCCGTCGCATGGGCGCGGAACCGGGGTACCACAGACCGGATCCGGAGTAGGCGGTGGTGCCGCCCACGCAGTCCGTCTTCTCGATGACGAGCGTCCGCAGTCCGCGTGACGCTGCCAGATAGGCACCGACCAGACCCCCGCCCGACCCGACGACGATCACGTCGTAGACGTCCTCGCTGCTGGTCATCCTGACCTCCTCAGGTGTGCTGACGTTTCTCGACGGCCGAGCGCGGCTCAACGCCACAACCTCTCGCGATGTGAGGGGACGGTATCGAGCCACTTCGACGGCTCCGACCGGTCATCTCGCTGAGCGAGACCATCCGTCCACGCCCGGATCCAGTCCCGGTGAGCGGAACCCGCGGGACCGTGAGCGGGCACGGATGCCCAGGCTGGAGGCCATCACGAGTTGGGGATGCGAATGACAGACGTTTGGGAACCGAGGGCCGTGGCGGACCGTGAGGCAGCCGTGGCCGAGGCGGTCGTACGACTCACCCGTGCGGCCCGTGACCGGCAACCCTGCCCACCCGTAAGGGACTTGCTCGGCGCGAGCGACATCAGCCTCGCCTACGCCGTCCAACAGCGCGTCGTGGCCGACCGGATCGCGGCCGGAGCACGCGTCGTCGGCCGCAAGATCGGGCTCACCTCCGAAGCGGTGCAGCGCCAAGTCGGCGTCGACCGGCCCGACTTCGGGGTGCTCCTCGCCGACATGGACGTCAGCGCACTGCCGGCCGTGCCGAGCGAACGGCTGCTACAGCCCCGGGTCGAGGCGGAGATCGCGTTCGTCCTCGCAGACGACCTCGACGGCGACGGTCTCGACATCGAGCGGGTCCGGTCCGCCGTCGCGTACGCCGTCGCCGCGCTGGAGATCGTGGACAGCCGGGTGGCCGAGTGGGACATCGCGATCACCGACACCGTCGCCGACAACGCGTCCAGCGGGCTGTTCGTACTCGGCGGCGAACAGGTCGAGTTGAAGGCGTTCGAACCCCGGGACGTGACGATGCGGCTGTACGCCGACGGGAAGCTCGTGTCCGCGGGCGACGGCACCGCCTGCCTCGGCGACCCGCTCGCCGCGCTGCTGTGGCTGGCGCGCACCGCCCGGGAGTTCGGCGACCCGCTGCGGGCCGGTCAGGTCGTGCTCTCCGGAGCGCTCGGTCCGCTCGTCCCCACCCCGCCAGGAACCACCGTACGGGCCGAGCTGACGGGCCTCGGCACGGTGTCCGCGACGTTCTCACCCAAGGACCAAGGATGACGAAGACCAAGGTGGCCGTCATCGGCTCCGGCAACATCGGAACCGACCTGATGATCAAGGTGCTACGGCTGTCCGACACCCTGGAGATGGCCGCGATGGTGGGCATCGACCCGGACTCGGACGGCCTCGCCCGCGCCGCGCGCCTGAAGGTGCCCACCACGCACGAGGGCGTGGACGGCCTGATCCGGATGGAGGGCTTCGACGACATCGAGATCGTCTTCGACGCGACGTCCGCGAAGGCGCATGTCGAGAACGCCAAGCGGCTCGCCCCGTACGGCAAACGGCTCGTCGACCTCACTCCCGCCGCCATCGGCCCGTACGTCGTACCGCCGGTGAACCTGGACGAGCACCTCGCCAACGATGTCGACAACCTCAACCTGGTCACCTGCGGCGGCCAGGCCACCATCCCGATCGTGCACGCGGTCAGCCGGATCACACCGGTGCCGTACGCCGAGATCGTCGCGTCGATCGCCTCGAAGTCGGCGGGGCCCGGAACCCGGGCCAACATCGACGAGTTCACCGAGACGACCTCGGCCGCGATCGAGAAGGTGGGCGGTGCCCGGCGGGGCAAGGCGATCATCGTGCTCAACCCGGCCGAGCCGCCGCTGATCATGCGCGACACCGTGTACTGCCTGATCGGCGACGCGGACCACGAGCAGGTCCGGGCCTCGGTCGAGGGCATGGTGGACGCGGTCGCCGAGTACGTGCCCGGCTACCGGCTCAAGCAGCAGGTGCAGTTCACCCCGATCCCGGCCGGTGATCCGGTCCACACGCTCTTCACCGGGGACGTCTCCGAGGTCACCACCAGGGTGTCCGTCTTCCTCGAAGTGGAGGGCGCCGCCCACTACTTGCCCGCCTACGCCGGCAACCTCGACATCATGACCTCGGCCGCCCTGCGGGTCGCCGAGCGCATCGCCCAGCGCTTCTCCACGGAGGTGACCCGGTGACCCCCAGGCTCTATGTCCAGGACGTCACCCTCCGGGACGGCATGCACGCCATCCGGCACCGGATCACCCCCGCGAACGTGGCCGCCATCAGCGCGGCCCTGGACCAGGCGGGCGTGGACGCCATCGAGGTCGCCCACGGAGACGGCCTGTCCGGCGGCAGCCTCAACTACGGCCCCGGCAGCAACACCGACTGGGAATGGATCGAGGCCGCGGCCGGCGCCATCCACCGGGCGACGCTCACGTCCCTCCTGCTGCCCGGCATCGGCACCATCGCCGAACTCAAGCAGGCGTACTCGCTCGGCGTCCGCTCGGTCCGCGTCGCCACCCACTGCACCGAGGCCGACGTGGCGGCCCAGCACATCGCCACCGCCCGTGAACTCGGCATGGACGTCTCCGGCTTCCTGATGATGGCCCATATGACCGACCCCGTCGAACTCGCCCGCCAGGCACGGCTGATGGAGTCCTACGGCGCGCACTGCGTGTACGTCACCGACTCCGGCGGCCGGCTGACCATGGACGGCGTACGCGACCGCATCCGTGCCTACCGTGACGTACTCGACCCGGACACCCAGATCGGCATCCACGCGCACGAGAACCTCTCCCTCTCGGTCGCCAACTCGGTGACCGCAGTGGAGGAGGGCGTGACCCGGGTGGACGCGTCCCTGGCAGGACAGGGCGCGGGCGCGGGCAACTGCCCGATCGAGCCGTTCATCGCGGTGGCCAACCTCCTTGGCTGGGAACACGGTTGTGACCTGTTCGCGCTCCAGGACGCCGCCGACGACTTGGTCCGCCCGCTCCAGGACCGCCCGGTGCGCGTCGACCGGGAGACCCTGACCCTCGGCTACGCGGGCGCCTACTCCAGCTTCCTGCGGCACGCGGAGACGGCGGCCGGTCAGTACGGCCTCGACGCGCGCACCATCCTTCAGGAGGTCGGCAGGCGGGGGCTGGTCGGCGGGCAGGAGGACATGATCGTGGACATCGCGCTCGACCTGAGCCGCGGCTGCTGATCGCGCGTCTCCGCCAAGTCGCCGCTTCCCGGCCGTGCGCAGGGAGGCGGCGCTTCCGCGCATTGTTTGGACCGGGCGTACCAATAAACTCGTGCACGCCTCTTGGCTCGCGTCCGACGCCGTTGATACGTTGACGCCGGCGCCGAACTAGAATTGATTTCAGTTTGAGCAGAGAGGCATTGACGATGACGTCTGCCCTTCGCCTGGACCCGCGATACGAGGCCGACCGGCATGCGCTGCCGCCGTCGATGATGGAGCGCGTGACGCTGATCATGGACCTCTTCGAGCGGCCCCAGACACACCTCACCCTCGAAGTGGTGTCCCGCCGGACCCACTTGCCGCGCTCGACCACCCACCGGATCCTCGACCAGCTGGTGCGCCTGGACTGGCTGCACCACACGGTCGCCGGGTACGCGCTGGGACCGCGGGCGCTCGGTCTCGGCGGGCGGGAGATCGGGTACAGCACGCTGCGCGCGGCGGCGGCGCCGCAACTCCTCGACCTGGCCGTCCGCACGAAAATGGTCGTCCATCTCGCCGTGCTCGACGGCCCGGAGATCTACTACCTCGACAAGGTCGGAGGCCGGGCGGCCGTCGACATCCCCTCCCGGGTCGGCGGACGCGCGGTCGCTCACTGCACCGGGCTCGGAAAGGCCATGCTGGCCTGGCTGAGCCCGGAGGAGATCGACGCCCGCTACCAGAAGGCGATGGAGTGCCGCACCTCGCACAGCATCGGCCGACTCGACCTGCTCCACCGCGAGTTGGGCACCGTGCGCCGTCGCAACGGGCTCGCGATCGACCGGGGCGAGTGTTTCCCCGACCTCGGATGCGTCGGCCTCGCCCTGCGCGGACCCGACGGCCCGGTCGGCGCGATCTCGGTCGTCGGGGACGGCCGTGCGCCGCTGGAACTTGTCGCTCCGCTGGTTGTCAACGCCGTACGGGCCGTGTCCGAAGAGCTGTTCGGGGGCGGGGAGTCGTTCAGGCGGGAAGTGGCGGACGCGGTGGGTTAGCGGACGCGGTGGGTCGGTCGGGGCGGCCGGGCCGGCATGGGGAAGCGGAGAGCTGGCGCAGAGCCTGTGAGATCGGGCTGATCCCCGTCGCCGGCCGGTCCAACTGCCCCCGCGTGAGTGCCCCGTGGACCCGGGCGACGGCCGAGCTTCCTCTCGAAGGCGTCCGGCAGTCGCCGGAACCATCTCCGGATTCTTCCCCGGTCACGCCAACCCGCCGTTGGCGAAGAGCACTTGACCGTTGATCCAGCGCGCCGGGCCGGCCAGGAACGCCACCGACTCCGCGATGTCGTCCGGGGTGCCGAGGCGCTCCAACGGGGAGGCCATGGCGAGGTTCTGGACGGTCGTCTCGTCCTTGCCGTCGAGGAAGAGAGGCGTGGCGGTCGGGCCGGGGGCCACCGTGTTGACGGTGATGTCCTTGCCGCGCAGCTCGCGGGCCAGTACCAGGGTCATCGCCTCGACCGCGGCCTTGCTCGCCACGTAGCCGCCGTACGTCGGGAACTTGGTGCGGGTGACGGTGGTGGAGAAGTTGATGATCGCGCCGCCCGCGCGCACCCGGCGGGCCGCCTGCTGGGAGACGACGAACGTGCCGCGGATGTTGGTGCGGTGCATGCGGTCGAGGTCGTCCAGGTCCATGGTGGCGATGGGTGAAAGCGCCATGATCCCGGCGGTGTTGACGACCACGTCGAGACCGCCGAACTCCGCCTCGACCGCGTCGAAGGCGGCGGCCATCTCCTGCTCGTCGGCCACATCGCCGCCGACCGGGATCGCCCGGCCGCCGGCCGCGGTGATCGCGGCGACGGTCTCGTCGGCGCGGGCCTTGTTGCTGGCGTAGTGCACGCCGATGGCGATGCCGTCCTCGGCGAGGCGTTCCGCGACCGCGCGGCCTATGCCGCCGGAGCCGCCGGTGATCAGGGCGACGCGGGTGGGGGTGTCGGTGTCAGTCATGGTGAGGGCCCTTCCGTGAGGTGGGGAGCTGCGGGGAGGTGGGGATCTGCGTGAGCCACTGCCCGAGCAGGGCCGACTCCGCGGGGGTGAATGGTTCGGGAGTGAGGTCGTCCAGGGAGGCGAGCAGCGTGGTGGCCGCCGCCGCGCGGGCGTCGTGGGCCGTCGTGTCCGCCGCCGGGTCCAGCAGGATCGCCTGGACCATCGCGTCGCGGACCAGTGTCGACAGCCCGGCGTCCGGATACAGCTCGGGGCGGGTGATCAGCGCGAGCGCGACGCCGTTGGTCGCCGTCATGACCATCTGCGCCGCGATCCCGGGCGCGATCCGCATCCGGCCCTGCGCGGCGAGCCGCTCCAGCACCGCGCGGAGGATCCGCAGTGCCTCCTGCGCCGCCTCCGGCATCGACCGCAGTGCCGGGGCGAACATCAACTTGTAGGCGTTGGGATGCGCCAGCGCGAACGCCACATGGCTGTCCCACCCGGCGAGCAGGTCCCGCAACGGGTCCGCCGACTTCTCCGCCGCGCGCTTGGTCTCCAGGTACTGGTCCCACACATGGTCGACCGTCGCCGCCAGCAGCCCGTCCTTGTCGCCGAACAGCCGGTACAGCACGGGCTGTTGGACACCCGCGGCGTCGCACACCGCGCGCGTCGAGACGTCGCCGCTCGGCGACTGGGCGATCAGCTCCGCCGCCGCCTCGATTATCAGCGATCTCGTGTTCATGTAATCGACGATAACAGCGATGTGTATCGATGACAACAAGAGTTTGTTAGCGGTGAAAACGAAGGGGCGCCTCCGTCGTATCGACCCGCGATACGAC